>JAMCVK010000033.1:1766-46391 GCA_023475225.1 Chloroflexota bacterium | reverse complement strand
ACCGGCTATCTCACCTGAGCCCACAAAAGGAGCTCCCCAAGAAAAGGCCCCTAAAGGGCGCAGGTTCCTTGCCGCCCTATTTGGGCGACCACAAGAAGAGGCCAAGCCGACAGCAGCGCCTCCTGTCGTCGAGACTAGGGAACCCCTTCGCCCTGTGGAGGCGGCCCCAACGGCGAAGCCAGAGCTTCAGGGCGTGGCAGAAACCATCACGCCGACGGAGCCTGCTCCGCCGACCAAGGGGAAGGGGAAAATACTACACCAAGGCAAGGTCGACCTGATACTCCCCTCAACGGTTGATTGGAGATTGACTCAGAAACTGAAGGACGATTTAGAAAAGATGCCCACAGTGAAGGTGGAGGGAACAACCGGCAGCGCTAAAGGGGAAACTGTGTTGACGATTCTACTGGAAGAGCCGCTACCGATCATAGAGATGCTCCATGCCCTACCAGAGGTAGCAGAGATAGTGCGCTGGGAGAAGCCACGCACCGTCCTGGCTGCAGCACGAGAGGGCAGAGATACCTTTCCCTTGAGACTCACCATCGGACTGCGTGAGATCGCCAAAGAGCAGCCGATGATCACCGAAGCGCCGCCCCAAGAGCTATCATCGCCGCCCCCTCTGACACCAACCCGAGCCAAGACGGTGGAGGCACCGCCCCCGATCACGGAGATCCTGGCCGGCATCGTTGCCCAGGAGCCATCCGTGCCTGGTGAACCTCTACAGCCACCGCCATCTGTTGCGCCAGGGCCGCTGCCCGTCCTAGAAGCCGGCCTTTACCAGGGGAGGGTAGAACTGCAGGTCACCCCGCTGCAGAACATCGCTGAACTGATGAAATTCCAAACCATTCTGGCAACACTCCCAGATGTGCCCGGTTTGTCGATAAGCGACGTCCTCAGTCTGGAAAATGGTTTGGGGGCCACATTCTTCCTGAATCTGACAATGCCCATTCCTCTCGCTGCTACCCTCGTCCAGTCTATCCCAGGAATCAGGCTCCAGAAAGGCCCCAATCGCATAGTAGCCGAACTGCCGGAGCACTGGTAGGGTTGGAGACCCCAGCCGACCGGCCAAATTCATTGTATTCCTCGACCATTTCCAATATAATAACGCTGCAAAGGATCTTGGCTCTTATCCGAAACGGGGGGGGCGTTTTTCGAAGCCTGAAGGAGCGCCGTAAGTCGTGAGCACGACAGCGCCTGTGCACTCGTCGGCGCGCTGCCTATGAACACAGATAAATATCCTGATCCCGAGATCGTTGTTATCGGCTGTGCCAGCATCGATGTAAAGGGCAAAGCACTGGAAACGCTGTTGCCAGCCACATCCAACCCCGGTGAGATCAGGATCAGCGTTGGTGGAGCCGCCCGCAATATAGCGGAAAATCTTGGGCGCCTCGGCATGCGACCCATCCTCCTTACAGCCGTCGGCGGTGACGGCTTCGGTCGCCTCATCCTGCGTCAGACATCTGAGGCCGGTATCGATATCAGCGAAGTCCTCATCTGCCCCGATGCCCTCTCCGCCAAGTATCTGGCCATTATCAGTCCCGATGGAGAGCTAGAGGTTTCCATCGATGATATGGGGCTGATGAGTCAGATCACCCCTGATTACATCAAGGCCAAACATCACCTTTTCCGACAGGTGAAGATGATCGTGATGGATGCAAACCTACATCCGCGCACGGTCACTACTATCCTGGCTATCGCCAGGCGACACCATGTGCCTGCTTGTGTGAACCCTGTCTCCATCATTCTGGCCCGCAGGATAAAGAGACACCTGAAGCACTTTGCTATCGTCACACCAACATTGGCCGAAGCGGAGGTGTTGTGTGGTCATAAGATCACGGGCATGTCAGGCGTTGTGGCTGCGGCCCGTCATCTGGTGGCTGCAGGGGTAGAGTTGGCCATCATCACCCTGGCCGAGCAGGGGTTGGTCTACGCCACGATGGATAGCTATGGTCATATTCCTGCCCCCAGTTGTGAGGTGGTGGATCGCACCGGAGCGAGCGACGCCCTAACGGCCGCTGTCGTCTATGGACTGGTCAATGGCTTCGCCGTAGATGAAGCGATGCGTCTGGGGGTATCGGCCGCGGCTCTGACCCTGATGTCAAAAGAAACGGTTAGCCCAGAACTGGATCTAGAGCACCTCTACCAAACGATGCAGATTTAACGCCAACGCCGGCTTTTCTCCCGTCTCCAGACGATGAAGGTGGCTGTGGACAGGATGAGCAGCAAGAGAAGCAACACCTGTATCGCTCCGCTCAGCCAATACCCTTCTGTTCTTACTTCACCCCAGGTCCCTGGACTTGGAGTTGGCTCCCCTGGACTTGGGGTCGCCTCCCCCGCTCTCAGCGCAAGACCTTCTGGGCCAGCGCCTGCAGGTGTCAGCGGCTTCTCAACCTTTGGTGGGGGTACGGGCGCTGATTCCAGATGCTTCACCCTCGCCTCCCCCACCACCTCCGGCGTGGCCGCCGGCTTGCTCAGCGAAGGGATGGCCACCTGTCCGAGAAGAAGACCGGCCATCGCCAGGATAAGGAGAAGGGCAGCGACTGTGGCCGTAGCTCGTTGCAAAAGGAGGAGCCGAGCAGTCCTTGGTGGTGGGGCTGTGATAGCAAAGGATCGAGGGACAGTAAGCTTGGGCAGCTTATGCAAGAGATGAACCGTTTCCTGTAATGTCCGTAGCTCCTCAGCGCAGGCAGAGCAAACAACGAGGTGAGCCTGAACAAGGTCGCTCTCGTCCTGTTCTAGTTCTCCATCAAGGTAAGCGGATAATAACATCCGTACTTTTGGGCATTCCTTTTGTCTGTCCTGCATAGGCACACCCCCATATCTTAGAGACGAAAGCGCGACGGCAAAAGTTCCGAGCAGGTAAGCAGATAGTCACGCAGGTGAGCTCGCCCTCGGCTTAAGCGCGACTTCACTGTTCCCAGGGGACTGTCTGTAACCTGGGCGATCTCAGCATAATTCAAACCGTGTATGTCGGAAAGGATCAGGGCCAGGCGCTGGTCCGCTGGTAATTGGGCCAAACCGCTCTGGATGTATCCCTGTAACTCTCGGTGCAGCACGTGCTCCTCAGGGGTTGTTGAGGAATCGCCCCGCTCAGGCAGGGCATGCATCTCTTGCAGAGATTCCAATGAGGCGCTGGGACGTCTCTGGCGACGCCGTAACTGATCATAGCAGGCATTAGTGGCGATGCGTAGAACCCAGGACCGTAACGAGGCGCCTCGCAGCCTCTTGATGTTCTGAAAGGCGGAGAGAAAGGTATCTTGAGTGGCATCAGCGGCTGCCTCAGCATCGCCAAGCATGCGATAGGTCAGGTTATAAACCAGCTCTTGATAGTGAAGTGCCAGCCTATTAAAGGCGGTGAGGTCGCCACGCTGGCTAGCCTCGATCAAGTCGGCCTCATCCATTGTCAGCGCTCACTGGATCTTGCCCAGAATTCCTTGAATATGGGGTTTTACCCGAGGGATCCGCTCCTTGATCGTCCTCCAGACCAGTCCGTAATCCACGCCGAAATAAGCGTGAATGAGCCTGTCTCTCATACCCGCCATCTCATTCCAGGGCACTTGGGGGTAGTTTCGGCGTATCTCTTCAGGGATCTGCTTGGTTGCCTCACCAATGATCTCAAACTTCCTGATCACAGCACTTGCCGTCTTGTCGTCTGACTGAAAAACTTCCTGGTTCATTCCTTCGACGAACCTTTCGATGCTTTCCATAGCTTCCAGGATGTCCGTTAAATAGAGCTGGTAATCTCTCACAGCGTTGCGACCTCTTTGAACACCCGCTCGCGAAGTTCTTCCCGAACCGCGCTCTTGGAGACCACGTCTACTTTTCGCTGAAGTCGTCCCTCAAGAAAGAGCGATAACCCCACCAAGTCGAATAGGTCGGCTCCTTCCGCAAAATCCACTAAGATGTCAATGTCGCTGGTTTCGCTTTGCTCCCCGCGAACGAAAGAGCCAAACAGTCCGATTTCCTTAACCTTGTATCGTGCCTGGATTTCCGGTTTGAGCGCTCTCAGCGTTCTCAAAAGGTCTTCTTTGATGCTCATAGTTTCACCACCAAATTTGGCAGCGGCATAAACCTTCCCACAGCAGTGCGTTTTCCTGTTCTTCGCCCCCTGCCTGTCGCTCTCAATCAGGTCCAGGATGATAGAAAGATTCACCCCAAAGCCTTAGCCGTTGCCTTACTACCACGCCTACCGTTGAGCCAGACTTTACGCAACGTTAATAAATTACAACATTAGTTGACTTGCGCCTGGCCTTAATCTATACTTTGGATAGGATAGCCTCTATTCAACCGGTAATAGTGGCTTTCAAACCATTATAACATCTTTCCAGATTCTCCATTCAGGGAGGATCCAGGGTTTGGGAGGACTTCTCAAACCCTATCAACTTTACTAAGGAGGTAAGCCCACCCGAAGGTGGGCACAAGAGAGATGCCACTAGTAACGAGTAAAGAGATACTGAGAAAAGCATTTGAGGAGCACTTCGCCGTTGGGGCTTTCAACGCTAACAACATGGAGATGGTACAGGCCATCGTGGAGACAGCCAACGAGGAACGGGCGCCGGTAATCTTACAGGTGAGTCAAGGGGCTATCGCCTACGCCGGACTGGAATACGCCAGTGAGCTGGTGAAAATAGCCGCTCGTCTAGCCAGCATTCCCGTCGTCCTGCACCTCGATCACGGCACGGATTTCCTTCAGAACGTGCGCTGTCTGCGCGCCGGGTTCACCTCGCTCATGTATGACGGTTCGGCTAAACCCTTCGAGGAAAATGTGGCCATGACGAAGAAGGTCTGCGAAATAGCTCATGCCGTTGGCGTACCAGTGGAGGGGGAACTGGGTCGCATCGGTGGCACCGAAGACAAGATCACTGTCTCTGAGCTGGAGGCGACGATGACCGATCCGGAGGAGGCCAGGCGGTTTTTAGAACTGACCGCTGTCGATTCGCTGGCTGTGGCTGTGGGTAGCATCCATCGCATGTTAAGCCGCGAAGCTCATTTGGACTTCCCCCGCATCAGCGCTATCCGGGAGCGAACGAATATACCGTTGGTGCTGCATGGCGCCTCCGGCGTGCCCGATGATGGGGTGAGGGAGGCGATCGCCAGTGGCATCTGCAAGATAAATATTGCTACAGAGCTCAATAAGCGCTTCACTGGTGCCTTGCGCACCGCAGTAGATGCCAAACCCAATGAGGTTGATCCACGGAAATTCCTGAAGGAGGCTAAGGAGGCGACGAAGGAGGCCGTGCGGGAGAAGATTCGTTTGTTTGGTGCAAGTGGGAAGGCCTAGCTAGAAATCTGGAAGGGATGTACGATGAGAATTGGCGTTTTAACGGGAGGCGGAGATTGCCCTGGCTTGAACCCGGCTATCAGGGCTATAGTGAGAAAAGCCATCAGTTATGGCTACGAGGTAATTGGTATTCGTAACGGTTGGGCAGGACTCTTGGGTGAAGGCAGCGTGGAACCTCTAACCTTGTATTCGGTCTCCGGAATATTGCCGTTGGGTGGTACTATCCTGGGTACATCGCGCACTAATCCGCTGAAGAAGGAAGAAGATATTCAGACAGTCATCGGTAATCTCAAAAAGTACGGCATTGATGCTCTAATCGCCATTGGCGGTGACGATACGCTTAGGGTAGCCCATCGCTTGTACGAGTTGGGCGTGCCTGTGGTGGGTGTACCCAAGACGATGGATAACGATATTGCTGCAACCGAATACTGTATCGGGTTTAATTCCGCCGTGACCGTCGTGGCTGATGCCCTCGATAAGCTACACACAACGGCCAGCGCCCATCATCGCGTCCTGGTCGTTGAGGTTATGGGGAGGGACGCCGGCTGGGTGGCCGTTGTTGGGGGATTGGCTGGGGGAGCCGACTTCATCCTCATTCCGGAGGTACCTACCGATGTGGAGACGGTCTGTCAGCACCTGCGACACCGCCGTGAGATAGGAAAGGATTTCAGCATCATCGTGGTGTCCGAGGGGGCAACGGTCCTGGGCATAGAGACACCCACCGATCTGGGCGAATGCGATGCTTTTGGCCACGTTCGCCTGGACAAACGGTACATAGGCGAGATATTGGCCCGGGAGATCGAGCGCCACACCGGGTTTGAGACACGAGTGACGGTGCTCGGCCATCTGCAAAGGGGTGGCTCGCCAACTGTAACCGACCGCATCCAGGCCACGCGCCTCGGAGTTGCTGCTGTTGACCTGATTAAAGAGGACAAGTTCGGCTACATGCCGGCGGTGATCTGCAACGGGATCGCCCCGGTAAAGCTGGCTGATGCCGTGGCTGAGAATAAGATAGTGGACCTCCAGCTTTACGAGTTGTCTAAGCTCTTCTATTGAGGGCAGGGGGTGCACCATTCGATCTTGTCTTGAGGTTTGAAGTGTCCTCTGGAGGGACAAGGACTAGCGAGGGAAGGATAGAGTCAGAGAAAGCAGAAGGGTTAGGGCTCTTCTCATTACCGTTTGATCAATATCAGAGATACTGGATAATCACTCAAATTGTGGGGATGGTGCGGCAGCAGCTTAGAAAGGAGCGCTTAACCGTTCTTGATGTCGGCGGTTATCCAGGTTATATTTCCGCTTTCTTGCCGGATGAGGCGACGTATATTGTAGATAACGTGCCTGGTGTATCCCCCGGATACGTTGTGGCCGATGGACGATCCCTGCCCTTTTCTGATGCCAGTATCGATGTCGTCGTCTCGGCCGATACCCTGGAACATATACCTAAGACTTCCAGGACGCAATTCCTTGCTGAACTGAGTCGCGTCTCTGGGGCTTATCTAATCCTCATCGCCCCCTTCGCTGATCCCTCTGTAGAGATGGCCGAGACGATCCTCTTCGAGTTCGTCCGGCAGGTAATGAAGACCGAGCAACAGCAGCTTAAGGAACACCTCCAAAATGGGCTGCCAGAACTGGCTGATACCTGCTCCCTCCTCACTGATGCTGGGCTAAGTTACATCGCCTTCCCCTCTGGCTACCTTCACCACTGGTTGATGATGATGTTCATCAAGCACTATCTGCTCTCTATCGGTTTTGCCGAACAGATGCAAGGGCCAATTGATGAATATTACAATCGGCACTTCTCCCTTGACGACCACCGTGCCCCCTCTTATCGCCAGGTAATCGTGGCCGCTAAAGGGGCTGGTGGGTCTGTTCTGGAGAGCATAAAAGCCAGATTTTCTGCTCGGCCGGTGGACACTGCTGAGCAGAGCTTAAAGCTCCAGAGCTTTCAGATTCTGCTGAAGATGCTCGAACTCCGCCTTATCAATTTAGATGCCCAGACACAGCGCCTATTGTGGGAGAAGGATAACGCCATTGCTAATCTTCAAGCCCAGCTGGGGCAGGTTTGTCACGACAAGGATAGGCATACAGAGAATTTGGAGCATCTTCTCAGAGAGAAGGATAGCCATATAGATGAGATCGAAAACTGTCTGGCTGAGATTGAAAGCCGTCTAGCTGACGTTAGCCATGAACTGGAACGCGTCAGACAGGGAAAAATGATGCGGCTCATGCGGGCCCTCGAGGGCATTCGACCGAGGAAAGACAACAAGTAGAAGAAGGCGACCCGATCACAAGAGGCGAACCTCGCTGAGGCCGCCTTTAGTGATGGGGCACAGGAAGTTCTCCTCAAAGAACTGCCCCTGCTCTGCAAGATAGGGAAGGCAACCTTATCTGAGGACTGACTTATTGAATCGGCTTGTCTCCCCGGACCAGCTTACGAGAAGATGCTAACCCCGGGGTGGCTGACGGTAGGCTCTCTCTGTCCCTATCCCAACCGGCTCGTTCATATACACATCGCCGTTGCGAATCTTGATGTTGAAACCGCAGGTGGGATTGGTACAGACCCAGGCCTTGTAGTGAATTGGTGCCCCTTGGCTACCAAAATCGGAGAGGGGTACCAAATCACCCGTCTGACACTTTTGACATTTAGGAAAAGCTCGTTCCATCCCCATTACCTCCCCAGCCCGAAGGCGCACTGAAGCAAACCTACATACTCACCAATTACGTTATGACTATACACTAAATAGTAACTTGAAGCAAGCGAGAGTTCAGGAGAGGTCACCCCATCCCCCCTGCCCCCCTTCTCCCGTCCGGGAAGGACGGGAGAAGGGGGTATAGGCCAGGGCAGAGCCTACAACAAATAGAAGGAGCTAGTCTTTACGTACGGCGAGATAGACGGTGGTGCTAGGGGCGACGATGGTACCTCCCTCGGGTGTCTGGCTAAGAACGTGCCCGATGGGCACTTTTTGTAGTACACTCTCGGGGAGCGCGTCGTGTCCCTGGTAGTTAGCGTAGGTGTTCTTGAGCCTGGCAGCCTCGATACGGCGCCGGGCTTCTGCCTCTGGCAAGCCCACAACCGAGGGTACCACCACCTTAGCTGGTGCTGGCTCGGTCACGGCAGTTGGTGAAGGAGGCGTACGACTCTCCGGTGTAGGTGCCGCCGGCCAGACGCCTGGCCAGGAGGCACAGGTGAGGATGGGCCGCTGCACCGTCTGCACCTCAGGCAAGCCATCGTCTCTTCGGGTAGTGGTAACATCCAGAATCCATCCCCCAGGGGAGCCATCAAGCCCCTTATGAGGTTCGGTGCCCTTGATGAACCACTCCGTCACCATTGGTGAATTCCAGGCCGTATCAGTTCGACCAAGTGCACAGGACTGGGCCTGCACCAGTCCTTCTGGCTTAGGAAAGGGAGTGGGAGGCTTATTCAGGTAGGTAAGGGCATCCTCCATAAAGTTGTGCCAGATGTAGCCGGCGCCGGCGACGCCATAGACGTCCTTCATCGGCTCATTGTTAGCGTTGCCTACCCAAACCCCAGCCACCAGATCAGGCGTATAGCCGATCGTCCAGCCATCGCGATAATCATCAGTGGTGCCCGTCTTGGCTGCGGCGGGCCTGGAAAGGGATAAAAAGCTATGTCTGCCATAGGTGCCCTGTCGAGCCTCATCATCAGAGAGGATGCTGTTGATGAGAAAAGCCTGCTGGGGGGTGATCAGCTGTTTGCCTTCGCCAGGCTTGTATTCATACAGCACTTTACCATCGGCATCAGTGACCTTGAGTATGGCCACTGGCTCATATTCTCGCATCCCGGGCTGCCTCTCCGGCAATGGTACCGCTGCCCCAACCTGTCGACCATTGTTCGCAAAAGGGGCATAGGCAAAGGTCAGATCGGTCAACTTCACCTCCCCACCACCAAGGGTGACGGATAGCCCATAGCGGTTGGGGTCGGTCAAACTGGTGATTCCCATCTTGTGCGCTGTGTCCAGGAGGGCCGGAATACCGATGTATTTCAGCGTCAAGAGGGCGGGTATGTTGAGTGAAGCGGCCAGAGCACGACGAACCGTTACTGGCCCGTGCCATTTCCAATCGTGATTATGAGGGCGATAGATTCGTTGCCGAGAATCGCCAGGGAACTCAATCGGCTGATCCATAATTACAGTGGCCGCAGTCAAGCCTCGCTCGAAGGCGGTGACATAAGTGAACGGTTTAAGGGTCGAGCCTGGTTGACGTTCAGCGATAGCCATATTGACCTGTCCATCAATACTTGGATCGTAGTAATCAACGCTGCCCAACATCACCAGAATCTCGCCTGTTTTGGGATCGATGGCCACTAAAGCAGCGTTGTTGGCATTACGGTTCTTGATCTTGGCGATGTGCTCACGCGCTGCCTTTTCGGCGATGGCCAGAAGGTTAGAGTCAATGCTGGTTTGGACTTGCAGCCCTCCATAGTACAACTTCTCCGGTCCGAAGCGCCTTTCCAGGAGATTCCGGACGTACATCATGAAGTGTGGTGCTCTCAGGTCGAAACCCTGTCTGGCGAAGGTGAGGCGTTCATTTTTCGCCTTCTCTGCCTGCTCAGCAGTAATATAGCCCTGTTTCACCATGCGTTCCAGAACCTCCGCCTGACGTTGCTTAGCGGCCTTATAGTTCAGCAGAGGATTGTATTCGCTGGGCGCTTGCGGCAGTCCAGCCAGCATGGACACCTCACCCAAGGTTAAGTCCCGGGCATGTTTCCCAAAGTAGGACCAGGCGGCCGCTTCTATGCCATAGGAGAGGTTCCCATAATAGATTTCGTTCAAATACATCTCCAGAATGTGGTCCTTAGAGTAGCGTTGTGAGAGCTGGTAAGCCAGGATCGCTTCTTTGATCTTGCGGCTTAACGTCTGTTGATACCTCTCCTCAGATGTAAAGAAGACATTACGCACCAGTTGCATGGTGATAGTGCTGGCTCCACTTACGACCTGTCGCCCGGTATAGTTCTGCCAGGCAGCGCGCAGGATAGCCAGCGGATCGACTCCCGGATTTTCATAGAAATGGGCATCCTCGGTGGCGATAGTGGCGTCAATTATCGTTTGAGGCATCTCGCTCAGGGGAACTACCGTTCGGCGGCCAGCTTGAGGGTCCCAAAGCTCGTAAAGCAGCTGACCATTACGATCATAAATCTTCGTCGTCTTGAAGACTTGGCGTTTCTCCAGTTTCTCTAAGGAGGGCAAATCCTTAATATAGAGGTCATAAGCTGCTGCGGCAGCGACACCCAAGGTAAAGACAGCCAGGAGCGGTAAGATGAGAGTGGCTGCCAGGAGGAGTTTCCACGTTCGTCCAGCCGTAGAACCACGATGGTGCAGTCGTCGGTATCTGTTGTAGAGGGAGGCCACCCTTTGCCCATACCGCCCCGCTGTTTTGGTCCGGTTGTGTTTATTCCCTGGAATATTGTTCCTGTGATCCATGGTCTGCCCGTTCAGCCTCCTATCCTGTTGGCCTCTCCCCTAGAGTCACTTTGAAGGTGCGCCTATCTCCATCCCGCACGACAGTCACCTGGACCGTCTCACCAGGCTTATGTTTGCGCACCGCCTTGAGAAGGGTGACATCGTCCTTGACCTCCTGGTCATCTATGGTCACGATAATATCACCCGGCCGGATGCCTGCCTCACTGGCGGGGGTATTCTGCCCCACGCGTAGGACGATCGCCCCTCTACTCACAGGGAGACTGGCCCGTGCGGCCAGGGCTGGTGTAACTGCCCGAAAGTCGATTCCCATATAAGAGTAAATTATCTTCCCCAAGGCGATCAGCTCCTGGACGATCGGTTTAGCCGAATTAATGGCGATGGCAAACCCAATACCCCCACCAGGAGCGGCAGCTATGGCCGTATTGATGCCTACCACCTGAGCGCGCATGTTCACTAGTGGTCCTCCACTGTTGCCCGGGTTAATCGCTGCATCAGTCTGGATAAGGTCGTAGAGGACACCTCCCCTATCCGGTCGGATACTGCGACCAAGGGCACTGACTACCCCAGAGGTGACCGTGGGACCACCGGACAAGGCCAGGGCATTCCCGATGGCTACTAGCGGCTCTCCAATGCGGAGGGCAGCGGAGTCGCCCAGCTCCACAGTTGGCAAATCGGTGCCGTTGATTTTCACCACGGCTAAATCCGACAGCGGATCCGTGCCTATGATCCTACCATCAAAAGAGCGCTCATCGGGCAGGGTTATCTTCAAGCGCTCCGCTCCCTCCACCACGTGGTTATTTGTGATGATGTGTCCCTCCTTGTCTATAATCACGCCCGAGCCTGTGCCGGCCTCGATGGGAACCGGACGGAAGAAATCACCGTAGGAGATTTGTTGCGTAGTGATATTCACTACCGCGGGGCGCACCCTCTCTACCACCTGGACAAGGGTTAAGGATTCTGCTGGAGTCAGCTGGTCCACCGTAGTAGGGGTGGGCACGGTCGACGGCGGAAGCGAGGTGCTTCTGCTAGCGATGGCTGTGCGAGTGGCCGGTGCGCCTCTGCCAAGGATGCTCTCCGAACAACCGAGGGAGATTAAGGAAAACAGAAGGAAAACAATAAGGGAATAGCCAATTCGACCGATAGCTGTCCTCATGGTCAGATTTCCTCCCGAGGCGTTTGGTCCACCATCCAGTTGATAGCTTCGCCAAATCATGTGGCATCATTATAGCATAATGGACTTGACGACCTCCCCCTGAAGCATTATAACTATGGTGGCTGGTATGAAACCAGCCTGGATCCTAAAATAGTTTGATTCGTTGATCGTGAAGATCACCAAGGCTCGGTCTGAAGATCGAAGCGAGGTGATCTTTTGCTATCAGGAGGTGATGGCTATGTGTGAAGCTACCGCCTTTGTTGCTACCGATGGGCGGGAAAAGAAGATCATGGAGAACGTCATCCTGCTTCAGCCGGAAGATGATCGCCTGCTTCTGGCTGATCTGCTGGGAGAGCAGAAGTTGGTGCAGGCGAGGGTGAGGAGCATTGATTTCCTGAAACATAGAATTGTCCTCGAGGAGATGGAGGGCAAGTCGCCGACAGGCGCCTGAAGTAGGCCGCATAGGCTAATCGAATATCCTTTGAAGGGACCACGAAGGTCGCAAGGGCTGGTCTGAAGTCTGGCCGTCACCTTCGTGGTCTTTGTTTGAAGAAAAAAGCGAGGAGGTTTAACAAATGCATATCCCAGATGGATTTCTGAATCTGACCACGGCCGCAAGCACTTATGTCGTCTCGGCCGGCGCCATCGGTTACAGCGTCAGGGAGACGCATAAGAAGATAGGCGAAAGACAGGTGCCCTTAATGGGGATGATGGGGGCATTTATCTTTGCCGCCCAGATGCTTAATTTTCCAGTCATCGGCGGCACCTCAGGACATCTCATCGGTGGGGCCCTGGCTGCCATTCTCTTGGGTCCTTGGTCGGCTGTATTGGTGATAACTGCTGTCCTGGCCGTGCAGTGCTTTCTCTTCCAGGATGGTGGGGTCACAGCCCTGGGGGCTAACGTTCTCAATATGGGCGTCATCGCCAGCTTCGTTGGCTACTATCTCTATAATGGGCTCACAGCGCTTCTGGGAGGGAGTAAATCTGTCCGATTGGTTGGTGGTTTCCTGGGTGCCTGGGCCTCGGTGTTTCTGGCCGCTGTAGCCTGCGCTCTAGAGCTGGTCGTCTCGGACATCTCACCGCTTGTGGTCGTCTTGCCAGCGATGGCCGGTATTCATGCCCTCATTGGCATCGGCGAAGGCTTGATTACGGCGGCGGTGCTCAGCTTCGTGCTGGCCACAAGGAAAGATCTACTAGCGTTAGAAAGGATCTGATTTGGAGGTTCAGATGAAATTGAAATGGTGGCATTACGGTCTGCTTCTGGCCATACTGGTATCCCTCTTTTCGCCTCTCGCCTCCTCCTGGCCGGATGGACTGGAGCGAGTGGCCGAGGAGATAGGATTCGGCGGAGCAACTCGCGCGCCGCTTTTCCAGCTAATCCCCGCTTATGCCTTCCCCGGCGTCGCTAACCCGGCCATAGCGACGATCCTGGCCGGCCTACTGGGGACGATCATCCTCTTTGTCCTTACCTACGCCCTGGGCCTCCTGTTGCGCCGCAGGGAAGTGGATTGAGCGGCCAAGGGGATGGGTTGAGGGTTGCGGTGAACCAGCCGAGTGCTCACGACGAACGAGATTGTTTCATTTATAGCCTTGATCCCCGCACCAAGATTGTGGCCGTACTGCTTTTCGTCCTTTTCGTCGTAGCTACCCCGCCCACCTTGTGGGGGATCTTTCTCTTGTATTTCGTCCTGATCGCTGCGCTGATCCTCCTGGCCAGGTTGTCGTTTCCTTATATCTTGAGCAGATCGCTAGTGGTTGAGCCCTTCGTCCTGATGTCCGCCATCTACATCCCTTTCTTCAAGGCGGGAGAGGTGGCCGCCTCCCTTGACGTTGGACCCTGGCAGATAGCGGTTACTTACAGCGGATTAGCTATTCTGGGAAATGTTCTGATCAAGGCCTGGCTCTCCAGCTTGGGCATGCTCATTTTATCCAGCACGACCGACTTCTCTCGTCTGCTCAAGGGCTTAGAACAATTGAGGTTACCTCTGGTAATAGTGATGGTGCTTTCTTTCATGTATCGTTACATTTTCGTTCTAATGGACGAGGCGCAGCGCCTGCGACAGGCCAGGGAGAGTCGTAGCTTCGGGAAGCGGCCCTGGGACTGGGAGGTAAGGACGATAGGAAACATGATCGGCACCCTGTTTATGCGCAGCTATGAGCGGGGCGAGAGGGTCTACCAGGCGATGCTGGCGCGGGGCTACGAAGGGCGGCATCGGCCCTTGCGTATCTTGCGATTTGAACGAGTAGATTTATATTTCATGCTTGGCTTCGTCCTCTGTCTGGCGCTTATCGCCCTTTGGGGTTATAGAGGAGTGTAATCTTGGATAGAGTTGTAGAGGTAGAGAACCTTTCCTTTTGTTATGCGGATGGACATTGGGCCCTACACGATGTCAACCTGACCATGACACGCGGGGAAACGGTGGCCCTGATTGGACCCAATGGGGCAGGCAAATCTACCCTGCTGCTGCATCTCAATGGAATCCTCAAGGGGAAAGGAATGGTGAAGATATTCGGCTTGCCGGTTGAAGAGAGGCATCTGAAAAGGATCAGGGGCCAGGTGGGCCTGGTCTTTCAAAATCCGGACGATCAGCTCTTCTCCCCGACGGTCTTCGACGATGTGGCCTTTGGTCCGCTCAACATGGGGTTAGCTGCGGGGGAAGTACAGCAGCTGGTAGTCCAGGCCCTGGATCAGGTAGGGATGAGCGGTTGCAAGGCACGCTCACCACATCACCTCAGCATAGGAGAGAAGAAACGGGTGGCCATCGCCACTGTTCTCTCTATGTGTCCGCAGCTGTTAGTGATCGATGAACCAACCAGCAGCCTGGATCCCCGGGGACGGTGGACTATAATTGAACTGTTAAGCAACCTTCCGCTGACCAGGGTCATCGCCACACACGATCTGGATATGGTACGAACTGTATGCGCCCGCACGATCGTCTTGGATGGGGGGCGAGTAATGGCCGATGGTCCGACCGACCTGATCCTGGCGGATGTCCCCCTGCTACAGCGTCACGGCCTGCTCCATCCTGATAGATTCCCTCTTTATGCCACAGTCGAACGTGCTGCTAGAGCTGCTCCGCCCTCATTCTCGACAGTCTTTGGAGGTCCTCCTCTGAGAGGTAATCTTTAAGGCTTATCTCCTGCTCACCAGGGATATAGGTTTGAGTGAAGCGATCCTCGAGGGTTCCTAAGGGCACTGTGGCATCTATGCCCATCACATCGCTCACCCCCTCCATACTGGAGGGCTCTAGATAGGATCCACGAAAGGCGGGGGCGATGAGGACATCCTTCGTAGCCTGCACGCGGGTGGCCACGGCCCACTCCACCTTCTCTGGGTTAAAGATATCGATATCTTTGTCTACCACGATGGCTAGCTTTATCTCACGACTGGCTGCCCAAGCGGCAAGGATAGCCGAATGTCCCTCTGGCTCAAGGCGCTTGTCGATGGAAATCACGGCGTGCCAGCGACAGCCCCCTCCGGGTGTAAGATATACTGCCTGGACTGTAGGGACAGAGTGTTGCACATGGAGGTAAAGGGTCACTTCAAGACCCAGACCAATGAGGGTGATATGTTCACGACTCATTACTGGTCGGTGCATGGCCGCCTCCTAAGGCAGGATGACTTGAAAGATAGGACTCTCGCGATGAGTTATAGCTGTAACCTCAACCACCGGTCGCTGGCTGACTCCGCCGTAATACTTGCCCAGCTCACCGAAAGGACCCTCAGCAGTTCGTATGCCCGGCAGCACTCGTCCCTCAAGAACGATCTCCGCTTCGGCGGGAACCTCTAGATCGATGGTATCACAGCGAACCAGTTCCAGCGGTGCCCCCCTCAGGGCACCAGCCAGCTCGAATTTATCCATTTTGAAGCGCCGAAAGGAGACTTGCGAAGCCAGCATGGTTAAGGGGTCCAATCCAATGGCTACGGCTATCTCCAACGGGCGACCCTTAGCTTCCAAATGAGCGTACTGTTCCAGCAAGTGCTCACTACTGGTGTAAAGGTTGAAGCGATTATGCCCAACGATTTGGGAACGAAGGATGGCCGTATAGTGCTTGCCTGTCTCTGCGTCACGCCAGATATACATGCCCGCGGTGATGAAAGGTGCGGGGTCCTTTTCGTGCCAGGTTGGCACAGGCAAGAGGCGAAGCAAGTCTATGTATCCTGTTAGCCGACGCTCCTTCACCGGGCCAGTCGATTCGATGCGGTACGGCAGGGGCTTTTGTAAGGACTCTATTATCTTATGGACGATGCCCGCGTTGTCCGTATGCAGCAGCTCGGCGAAGCGACTTCTGCTTCCGTTAAGCCCAGCTACAACCGGCATGGAATAGCCCTTCACATGGTGAAAGAGAACCGGGTAGGAGCCAAAATCTAGTGCCTGGATAATGTTGGCAATCTCGAACTTTGGATCAACCGTCCGCTCTATCTCCAGGAGTTGCCCCGTTTCGCGGAGGTGTTGGACATAACTACGCATGGAATGCGCTGCCACCGGCGGCGGAGGTGCTGCTGGAAGCCCTTCCCGCATCTCGCGCTTGTAAGGCAGGGCGATGGGGGGAGGGGCTAGTCCTCGAATTTCATCCTGATCTCCTCGCTTCGGTATAAGTGGCATCGCTACTCCTCTAAGGTAATTGGGCCAGGGGGCGGATAGGGCAAGCGGTCCCCCCCTTGTACCTTCAGGATAGTGCAGATCTGCCAAAAGCGCGGGGGCAGGAGATGCAGATTGCAATAGTTCTCCATCACCAGGATGTTTTTTGGGAAAGCCTGCAGGAGAGTGTGATGGGCTAGAAAGGTGAAATCTTGGGGATGATCCAGGTTGATCGTATCTGTGCCCACAGCCCGCACCCGACGGCTACGTAACAACTCAGCCCCCTTTTTATCGAGGCCAGGATAATGATTACAGTAGAAATACCTGTTATCCCAATATTTGGGCATCCCCGTATAAAAGAGGACGATGTCATCCTCCTTGATCCTCTCCCCCGTTTTCTGCTCCCAGCGAAGTATATCGTCCACACTATAATACTCGTCGGGCTTGCAATGAGAAACATCAACCACCACCGTTTCCCCAATGAGGACGTCTGGCCTCACATGCTCCAGGGAGACCCCCTGAGGATTGAAATGGATTGGTGCATCCATATGGGTACCGGTATGTTCGCCAATGAACCAAGCGTTAGAAGCGTAGCCCGTGGGTCGACCCTGCGCATCGCGAAAGTCGGCATAGGTAGTCCACTGGCGTCTGATGGTCACTCTGGGATAGAGCGCAAAGACGGGCATCTCCTCCGTAATCGTTTGGGACAGGTCGATGTAACGCATGCTTTGCCTCCCTCCGGTACGGCAACATACAAATCCATTATATCACTGGGTCAAGCACCTGAAATGTATTTACGTCTATGAGGCCTTTATCCGTGATCTTCCACTTCGGGCTGGTGGAGAGTGAGAGAAATGATAGGTGCATAAGTGGGGCATGAAGCGGGCAATCAAGATCCTCACGCACGAGGCGGTGCATCTCAGCTATCTTTTGGGACACTTCCTCTCCGGATAGCTCGTCGGTTATTAGCCCGGCGATGGGCAACGGGAGCTCAGCCAGGACCTGCCCTCCACTGACGATGGCTATCCCCCCTCTTATCCTGATCACAGCATTGACAGCCACGACCATATCTTCATAGTTAGTGCCAGTGACGATGATATTGTGGGCATCGTGTGAGACGCTTTCGGCGATGGCCCCCCGCTTCAAGCCGAAGCCATGGAGGAAACCCTTTCCTATGTGGCCACCGCGCCCGTGCCTCTCCACTACAGCGATGGCCTGGACGTCTTTCTCCACAGCAGGCGGGACATGGCCATCGACCACGCCGAGTTCGACCTCACAGGTAGCGGTGATATTCTGGTTGGGAATCAGTTGGATACAGCGTACTCTGACTGCGGAGCCACTCGCGGTGATGGCCAATTCGTCCAGAGAGATGGGCTCTCTCTTCACCGTGTTCTTAGTATGTTCGGGGTAGCGATAAAGGAAGATACATTCAATCATCTTCCCCTCCCTAGCCACTAACTTTCCTCTCAGATAGACGTCCTCCACTTTCATCTCATAGAGGTCGCTGAGGACGACCATGTCGGCCAGTTTCCAAGAGGCGAGTGAGCCAAGGTCTTGGAAACCAAAACGCTCGGCGGGGTTGATGGTGGCCATTTGAATGGCCTTGATCGGCTCAATCCCTGCGGCAATCGTTCGCCGAATGATGTCGTTCATATGGCCGAAACGGATGAGGTCCTCGGCGACCATATCGTCGCTGGCTAGGATAGCCCGACGGGTATCCAGTCCCTCCTCCTTTATGGCCCTTAAGCATTCGGCCATATTACGCTCCGTCGAACCCTCACGCATATAGAGATACATCCCCTGGTGCAGCTTTTCCAGGGCTTCGGCCTTGCTTGTGGTCTCATGGCAAGATGTATCTCCCCCGCTGGCGATAATGTGGGCAGCTAATTCTCGGCCGTATAGCTCGGGGGCGTTGCCTTCGACTATCTTGCCCTGATAACGCGCCTGGGCCGTCGCTTTCACCAGGTCCTTCAGCACCTCCGGCCTACTGGTGTAGACGTTGGCCACATTGCTGAACCCCTGTATCTCACCGATCCCCAGGATGTGAGGCAAGGCAAGCAATTCATCCATGTCCCTGGAAGTGATCTCCGCACCTGGGGTCTCTAGGTGGGGGGTATCCGGGGTGAGGGCGGGGACAACGAAGTAGACGTGATTAGGCACGTGGGCCGCTTCAGCCACCATAGCCTTTATTCCTTCAAGGCCCAACACATTTCCAATCTCGTGGGGATCGGCTACTAAGACGGTTGTTCCCGTGGGAATGGAGAGGCGCGAGAACTCCGCTATAGTGAGCATACTACTTTCGAAGTGCATATGAGAGTCGATGAAACCTGGAGAGATGAACCTGCCAGTCACATCTACCACCTGCGTCTTTTCATTGACCAGATCAGAAGCATCCCCAATTTTAAGAATGCGATCCCCCTTTACGGCCACGTCAGCGTGATAAACGTCACCGCTAAGCACATTGACAACTCGTCCCCCTCTGAGAACGAGGTCGGCCGCCTTTTGCCCCAGTAGGGCATCGATCATCTCCAGCTGTTGCCCAGCTGCGTTAGGGACACCTTGCATCTATCATTCGTCCCTTCCCTACAGGCGGTAAGATCGGTTGTTTAATCCCAAGTGAGAGGTGTTTCCAATAGCGCGGCAGGTGGCCGTGGTAGGGTTGGCTCCTTCTCAACTTCGATGTGGTCAACGATCCCTACAATGACCGCATCCGTAGGGGCCTCCTTGCCTTTCAAAGCGAAGCGAGACATGCTCCCAATGGTCAGGATCACCGTCTCACCCACCCCAGCCCCCACCGTATCCACGGCCACCTGTGTACGGTCCTGAGGGCGTCCGGCGGAATCAAGCAACTGAACAACCTGGAGCTTTGTCCCCTCTAAGTTAGGATCCTTTCGTGTGGCCACAGCTGTACCAATCACCTTACCAAGTAACATATGTCCGACTCCTTCCTCACAATGGCCCAAGCAGGCCACGCTACCTTTGCCCAGCCTCCTCCCCTTATCCCCAGCACCGCATTATTTGGGCTGGGGGGACAGAAATTATCCCCATCGGCTAACCCGTACACTAGCCAGTGGTATAGAGCTCCTTGGGCAGGACCCGTGGCGGACGCCGTTCTGGTCCGGTGGTGTCTGGACTTCTCACCACCTTGCGCAGCTCTACATCTGGCTTAGGGATGACGCGAGCACTGAGTACATGTCCTACTCGCTCGGCAGCTGTTTTCCCGGCGGCTATGGCAGCTTCGATCGAGGCTACATCCCCCTCGATCTTCACTGTGACCAATCCAATCGGGCCGATGATATATTCATAACCTATAATAGAGCCCTTAGCCGCTTTCAGCGCCGCGTCGACGGCCGCTATTGCTCCGGCCAGGCCCTCCATCTCTATTAGTCCAAGGGCCTTCTCCATCATTCCCCATCCCTAAATGCTCCACCGGGTCGGCCGAGTGTCGTTTTCTTCGAGCGTGAGAGCCTACGGCGTCGGCGCTTGAGGCAAAATGGATTCTACCTCACTGTGCGGCCTGGGGATGACATGAGCCGAAATCAGCTCACCCACACGTTGGGCAGCTACAGCTCCAGCCTCAGTCGCTGCTTTCACCGAGGCCACGTCGCCACGTATCATTATGGTGACCAAGCCCGCTCCAATTTTTACTTGACCCAGGATACGTACGTTGGCGGCCTTAGCCATGGCATCAGCGGCCTCGATGGAGGGGACCAAACCACGCGTTTCGATCATTCCCAGAGCTTCGTCTGCCATTTCTGTTCCTCCTTAAGAAGTTCGCTATTTAGGATAGCTTTGCCCTTTTTCGTTCGCTACTGCTGCCTAGAATGGTTCTGTAGCACAGCTGATCTTTATCGCCTTGCTCGGGGGGTAAGCAGGTCTGCTTGACCCTCCCCAATCTCCTCCGGCAGGTCCAAAAGGTGGTTCTCTAATATCTGGCTACGCTTGAAGCCCTCCAGTTTGAGGAAGTACTCGAGGGAGTTGATCAACGCCTCCTGCGGGACTACTCCGACGATCTCGCTGCCAATCACCGGCACGCTGTAGCGTTCCGCCTCCATCTTGACCACCTCGAAGACACGATAGAGGGGGGTGGCCACATAGTCGAACATATTCATTGACACCCCCACTTGATTCCGCGCCTCATACCTTAGTCCGATCGCCCGCACCGTACTAAAGCCACCGCTGGGGCCACGCACGATCCGAGCGATCTTTTTGGCTATGGACAGGTCACTTGTCCCTAAAATAACATTGAAGGCAACTAAGGGCAGGGTGCTAGCACTCACGATCACCGCTCCCGCTGTGGGGTGCAGCCTATCGCCTAAATCGGGGAGGCGCCTCCCCTGAGCGACGTCCTGTTTAAGGCCATTATAATTGCCCTGCCGAATATTTTCCAGACGTCTGCGTTCCTCCGTGCGGGCATTAGCGCCGGAGAAGTAGACAGGAACATGTAGCTTCTCATAGATCTCTCGCCCGATCACCCCCGCCAGTTGCACGCACTCCTCGAGGGTGATGTTCTTGAAGGGAAAGATAGGGATAGTATCCTGAGCCCCGATGCAAGGGTGAGCCCCATTATGCTCCTGCATATTGATTAACGAGATCGATCTCGCCGTCATATTGAACAGGGCCTGCTTCAGCGGTTCAGGTTGGCCGAGAACAGTGACAACAGCCCGATTCATATCAGGATCCCACGAATAATCGATCAATTTCACGCCGGGCACCCCTCGGAAGCAGTCCACGATCTGCTCCACAACCTCCGCGCGTTTACCCTCACTGAAATTGGGCACTGCTTGCACTAGTTTAGTCACGTCGTTCTACTCCTGTAAGGATATCACTTGATTCAGACTGTAGCCACCGGAGCACATCCCCCAGAGACATTACCTTACCCAAAATGTAGGAGATGTTCCGCAGAGCCGCTTCATGTTGCTCTCTGCTCGTGCCGGCGACACACTCTCTGGGAACGATGACTTTATATCCCAGTTGTTGGGCATCCTGGGCCGTAGCCCGGACACACACATCTGTAGCGGCCCCAGCGATGATCAAGGTATCCACCCCTAAGCCCTTAAGAAGGATATCCAGGTCAGTGGCAAAGAAGCCGCTGTACCTCCGCTTGACGATGATGAAATCTTTCTTTTGAGGGGCTAAGGCAGCGACGATCTCCACCCCCGACGTGCCTTCCAGGCAATGCTCTGGTTCCTCGCCATCCAATTCTAGCCCAAAGTCCACCTTCTCCTTGCGATGCATCTCCTGGGTATAGATCACCGGAATGCCCCTCGCTCTGGCCGCGGCTAACAGTTTTTGGATATAAGGAATCGCCTCTCGTCCACCAGGGCATTCAATGGGCGCGCCCTCGTCGATAAAGTCACGCTGCATATCGATCACAAGAACGGCCATCTTGTTCATCAGCAACAGTCCTACCCCCTCGATCCCCCTCTCCTACAAGGCTAGAAGCGGGGGGGATTCTTCAGAAGACACCCACCTGACCATAGCAGAGGGACTTCGCCCCTCTACACACTCCTCCTCAGGCCACCCCAAATCCCCTCAATCTCAGCCATAGCCCTGATAGCAGCAAGGCCATGATCAGGATCAGTACGATGTAATCACGAAGGGCAAACTGGATGTCCCTGTACAAGGTTCTGCATCCTGCCCGACTGAAGCGAAACGTTTCTAGAGCCATATTCATGTCGTAGCCAAGCCGGATGGCCCTTACGAAGCTGGGGACAGTCACACCCACATTCTTCTTAATCCTCTCTATGAGATTCCCTTTATCTAACTCCTGACCACGTGCCTTTTGAGCGTCCCTCACCATAAGGAATTCGGCGGCTAGGATGGGCGCCAGCTGGAAGGTTAGAGATAAGAGGAATGCGGCCCGGTAAGGAAGGCCGATCTTCCTGATGGCTATGAAAATATCGCTGAAATCGGTGGTCATTAGTAAGGTGAGACATACCGTTATCAAGATAAGCACCCTGATGACCATAGCTACGGCGTACTTCATTTTGAACGAAGAAATGGTGATTACACCCCAGAGACTGATCAGGGGCTCAGCCTCCCCACCCATTTTGGCATGTCCGCCGCTGCCCAGGAGGAGCCAGAGAAGAAAGGTCATGATGAACAAGGGCGCGAGCCCTCGCAGCCAGTCCAATATCTTGTCGCCGATCTTCGCCGACCACCAGACGACAGGGAGCACCAGAAACAGGAGCCCCAAGGAAAGGGGAGTGGAAAAAAGCAAGGCCAATATCGAGATGACCAGTGTGCCCAATAACTTCAATCGCGGGTCCAGGCGGTGAATGAAAGATTGTCGTTCGATATAGCCAGCTAATCTCATGACAACGCTGCCTCCACGTTATTAACGAACTCCTCCACAGTGAGTACGCCGGCGCATCCCCCCTCCAGCGCCAGAGCCGTTACCAGGGGGAGCCTCAAGGAAGTGTCGACGAACAGATTCGGATTGGCGAATATCTCCCTCGTTTCACCGTCAGCCAGGATTCTACCCTGTTGAAGGATCACTACCCGTGTACTACACTTCGCAACGAAGTTCATATCGTGCGAAATAAGAATGATCGTCTTACCAGACCGATGGAGCTTTCTGATCAGGTCGATAAGCACACGCCTGTTCCGCTCATCAAGCCCCTCCACAGGCTCATCGAGGATCAGAATGTTAGGTTCCGTCACCAACGCTGAGGCGATGGCAATGCGCTGTTTTTGTCCCATAGATAGGGAGAAGGGTGATTCGTCGGCCAAGGAGGTAAGGTCAAACAACTCCAGGATACGCTGCGCTTTTTCTCCTGCCTGGACATCTCCCTGGATCTTCAGCCCATAAGCTACCTCATCAAGGAGGGTAGCCTCAAACAATTGGCGATCCGGGTTCTGGAACACATACCCGACCTGGCGGGCCAATTCGGCCGTACTCGCTTTAGCCACATCCTGTCCCATCACCTGTACAGTGCCCCTTCCAGGCTTCAGCAGGCCGATGATGTGCTTAGCCAAGGTGGTCTTCCCTGAACCATTCTGCCCAACCAGGGCTACGACCTCGCCAGGGAATACATCCAGGTTAATATCTCTCAGGGCTGGAAAATGGTCGTAAGAAAACGATAGATTTCTAAGTGAGATGATTGGCTTACCAGTCCCGGGGGGCGATTTCCCTAATTTATGGTGGGCAATCTCCGCACTACCACATCTCAACCTCTCCAGGATGCTGGCTTCAGCCAAAGTTTCCTTGGCCTCATCGTAGGTTAGAAAAAGACCGTTCAGGTTATAGCCCTTGGCTCTCAGTTTCAGATACAGGTCGGCCAATTGGGGCATAGCCACCCCGGTCTCCTCGACTGTAGCTGGATCGGAAAAGACTCTGGAGGGGGAACCTATCTGAACCAGCTGCCCATCCTTCATAAGGCACACCTTATTGGCTACTGTGGCTACCCAATCAGACTCACGGTCGATCAAAATGACTGTCTTGCCCATCTTCTTGTTCAGGTCCAGGATTATGTCACGAATGCGTTGTTTCCCCACTGGATCCAAAGGAGAGGTTGGGTCATCCAGAATTATGACCTCAGGCCCCATAGCCAAAACGGCGGCGATAGCGCAGGCCTGTTTTTCTCCACCAGATAATTCGCTAGTATGCTTACGCATGAGGTGCTCGATCCTGAGAAGAACGGCCAACTCCTTGAGTTTAGCGACCATCTGTTCCCTGGGCATGCCCATATTCTCCATGCCGAAGGCGATCGTCTCCTCCACACGCAGTCCAAACAACTGGGCATCAGCGTCTTGGAACACATAGCCGACCAAGTCGACTAATTGGGCGATGCTGCTCTCGATCATCCGCAGGCCAGCCACGGTTACCTCTCCATTAAAGTGGCCACCCAATAGATGTGGAATGATGCCTACAGCGCATTGGGCCAGACTGCTTTTGCCACTGCCGCTCTCGCCCAGGATGGCCACAAAATCACCCTCCTCTATCGTCAGATCCACACCCTGTAAAGCAGCCCTCGTCGAGCGTGGATACGTATAGCCGACATTGTGAAATTCAATTATGTTTGACATCTTTGTTCAATAGCCTCCGGTTGAGGTGGTAGTCCATTCCCCTAGCTAAGCGATGGGGAATGGACTACCACCCTCGCGCATAGAAACTAAGAGCCGCTTAGACCCTGGGAGGCAACCAGCTTAACCGCGTCAGCGCCGGAGCTAGTGCCCTTACAACGATCGGTGTCGCAATAATGATCGGTGGCAGATCCGAAATGATCAGGATGTAGATCGCTGTCCAGAAGGGTACAATCCCAACCAGATACATCCCGACGGCCACGATGGGGACCATAATCACGCCGCTGATCGTTGACCAGAGAACGATCTTTCCGACACCCACGTTCGGTTCTAGCAAGGCATTGATCATCAATCCTGGTATCAAGCCTTGGAGTCCACAGCCGATGCCATCTGTAACAGGAGACATCACATTGAAATAACCACCTAGAATAGCCCAGACTAACGTTCCCAGGTAGCCGGAGGCGAAACCTGTCCAAGGCCCAAAGAAGATGCCAATCACCTGGGGCATAAAGGCAAATATGCGCCAATGAAGAGCACCAGGGGCCAGAGGGATAGGGGCCGTGAGTAGCCAGGTGAGCCCTGTCAATGCTCCCCAAATGGCAAAGAAGATCAAATTGAGGGGAGTAATCCGCTTTGGAATCAACCCTCCACCTTCCATCTCTGTAGCCATCTTTACTGTCTCCTTTCATCCGCCCATTCGGGCATTTCTACATCAGTTGGCCGATACGATACGCGCTAAGGATCAACATACACCTGGGACCCTTTTCGACATCGCTAGCCAAACATAATGATCACCCCCTTTCCACCCTCTGTCCAGTAGTCGTGCCCTTTCCAGCCAAAGGGTGGCAAAATGATCATCTTGTACTTCTCAGAACGTAGGTGGTGTGTTCACCCATAGGATCACCGCATCCTTTTGCCCGCTGTTCTTCCAGCGGTGAGCAAGCGTACTGCGGAAGTACAAGCTGTCGCCGGGCTTCAATACATATCGTTCGGCTTCATCCAACCACATCTCCAGGCAACCTTCTAGCATGAAGAGAAATTCCTCACCCTCATGGGAGTATGAACCCTCGCTACCGCCTCCAGGCTTAACGGTGAAAAGTATCGGCTCCATCACGAACTCCGGGACGCCTACGAGTAGCTCCATCTTCACCGCCCGCTCTGAGGTTTCCAGAACGCGTCGCTCCTCAGCCCGAATCAAAGCAGCCCCAGCTACACTCAGCCCCTCAAAGAAATAGAGAAGGTTTTTCTGGTAAAAGACGGCCAGCTTCTGAAGTGTGGACACAGAGATCTTCGCTTTGGAGGTCTCAACGCGGCTGAGAAAGGTGATCGATAGACCTGTAAGCCTGGAAACATCGGCTAAGGTGAGCTTGCGCTCCGTGCGCAGGGTCCGCAGTTTAGCTCCAATGCCAGCGACATGAGCGGCCGTCGGCTCGACAGCAGGCAATGGTTCTCCCTCCTGCTTCAACGTGTGACGCACACCGGCCAGGTTCAACCCCTCTGCGCGGACAAGATACTTTATCTTCTTCAGGAGGTTAATGTCGTCAGGGGAATAAAGGCGGTGGTTACCGTTGCGGCGAGCGGGCTTAAGCAACCCCCTCTGCTCCCAGAGGCGCAATGTAGACTGACTTACACCCACCATTCTCCCCACCTCCCCGATGGTGAAGAATCCCACCGCCTGACCCTCCATCTGTAGATACCCTAATTATAACTAATCTTACTTACATTATACATAGATTTTGGACAAAAGTCAAGTACTTATGGCTCTGATTTTACCCTTTTTTAAGCCTTAGAAACTATGCGCCAGGCTACTTTTCTGGGGATATGAAGTGGAGATAATCGCGGATATCAGCTCGCAGCACGAGGGCCTCCAGGAGCTGCAAGGCGTAGACAGCATCGTTGAGGTCCAGCACTTCAACAGGGGAGTGGGCGTAGCGCCGAGGCACGGAGATGAAACCAGTGGGTATCCCTCCCGCCTGAGGGTGTATGCGGGCCGCATCGGTGGTCCAGTAGCCATACATGGCCGATAATTGATAGGGGATATGATGGGTCTCAGCGGTATCGATGATCAGCCGTTTGATGCCCGGGTGGGCCAAGGTGCCTACATAGGCTGGCCGCACTCCTTCTGCCAGTTGGATCACCGGGCCCTTTCCCAGAATGAGGGCGGGCTGGTCGGGTGGCCATACCGCTGGGGTATCATCAGACGGAACGGTGTCCACGACGATAGCGAAGTCCGGACGGAGGGTGATAGCGGCCATTTGGGCCCCGCTCATGGTCGTCTCCTCCTGCACTGTGACCACAGCGTGAAGGCTAAGCGGTAGCTCTTTTCCCGCCAGCAGCTGGAACAGGGCGATAAGTAGCGCGCAGCCGATGCGATTGTCGATGGCCTTGCCACAAACTCGGTCCGGATCCTTCATGCGGAAAAGCTCGCCGACGAAGGTCAGCGGATCGCCCTCGCGAATCCCCCAGCGACGGGCTTCCTCCTCACTATGAGCACCAACGTCTATGAAGAGCTCTGCTATAGTTTTGACCCGATCCTTGTCCGCGGGATCCTCCAGATAGGCTGTTTGCGCACCTATGACTCCGGGGACTTCCCCTCCGATCAAGACCCGACTGGCGGGCAAGATGCTATCGCTTACGAAACCCAGGATCTGGAAGCGGAGGTAGCCGTTGGGGAGTATGGTCCGCACTATGCCACCCACCTCATCAGCGTGGGCTACCAGCATCGCCCGTGGTCCCTGGGCGAACCCCTTGAGTGTGACTGTAAGGTTGCCCATGGGGTCAACCTGTACCTCGTCAGCCGACTCTGCGAAGGCACACTTCAAGTAGGTGACCACACCCTGTTCGGCTCCGGATACAGCTGGAATGCGTGTTAGCTCGTTTAGGAGATCATACAGATTCGCTTTCATCGCCTGTCCTCCTCTAGTGGACATTCATGGCCTCAGCCACGCCCCGCAATGCCTTCTCGAAACATTCCAGGGGCACAGGCACGATCCCTGCTCCCACTAGACCGTGGCCGGATTCCTTATGGGCGATACCGGTGTTGACCACTGGGGCTATGCCCGTCTCCACTACCCTGCGGATATCTATGCCGGTGGGGGTGCCACGAAAAGATAATGGTGGAAGCGCATAGTGAGGGTTCTCGCCCAACGTTATCTCATACATCTCTAAGGTAAAGCGCAGGGCATCCTCAGGGGTGCCGCCCACGAACTGGACGATAGCCGGGGCCGCGCCCATAGCGAAGGCACCAATACCAGCCGTTTCTGAGATAGCGCTGTCGCCTAGATCAGGATTGGCATCACCCTCAGAATAGCCAGGGAAGAAAAGGCCCAGGGGTATGGTGGCCGGGGCCGTGTACCAGCGCTCGCCGCTACAGCTCACCTGTATACCCACCTCCACCCCATTGCGGGCTACAACAGTGACTAGAGTGCTGTTGCTGAGCCCTGCAGCAGCGTGGAGGCTGGCTTTACAGGCAGCCATAGAGATGTTGAGGAAAAAGTGTTCCTGTTGGGACAGGAAATGCAGTACTTCTCGCAGGACCCCTCCCCGCAGGTTGACCGCCGCCAGGGCAGGGGCAAGCTCTTTGAAGAGCAGCGCCGTAGCTGCCAGGTCCCGATTATGACATTCATCTCCCATCTGTAGGGCTCGGGCGGTGATGCTCTTGACATTGATACCACCCAGATGCTTGATGGCTTTCTTCAGGGCTGGCGCCAGTGTTTGCTCCATCCACTTGAGTCGGGCCATTACTGCCTCATCATAAGCACCGAAGCGGAGGGTTCGGCCCCAACCTTCATTCAGGGTGGCGAAGGCCACATTGCCATAAGCCTCGTTGCGCACCACAACGACAGGCATAGAGGGAGAGATTATCCCGGCCATGGGTCCCACAGCATAGCGAGAATGACAGGGGGCGAGCTGCACCTGACCGCTGCCGGCTAGCGCCTTGGCCTCCTTGGGGTCACCGGCCAGTCCCTCATAAATGAGGGCACCGATGATGCCACCTCGCATGGGGCCGCACATATCCTCCCAGGCCACGAGTGGACCGGCGTGCAGGATGGTATGGTCGTCCATATCAGCCAGGGCCTGGCGGGCAGGTTGGACATCCACCCAGACGGGCTGGGACTCGCTGAGCCTCTGGAGGGCTATCCGGTTAGCCGCGGCCACGGCTGCGCCTGGTCCAGCATCATCGTCGGCCAAAAGAGCCACCAGACGGGCTAGATAGGCGTCCCCCCGCCCCGGCGGGCGCCAATCCAGAGGGAAGACCTCCGCTCCCCTCTGCCTGGCTCCGTCAGCAAAGGATCTCAGTCCGATGTTGATCAGCCGGGGTTTGTCGGATAGAAGTTGCTGCATTTTGGACATCCTCATACTCCGCCTGCCCCATCGTCGACAGCTATCGCCACCGCCAACCGCGCTGCCTGGGCACTGGTTGGAGCGATCACTGCACCTGCTCGTTGCAGTTTCTCTTTTTGGGCCAGGAACCCTTGCGGATCGTCGTCTGTTCCACAGATCGAGGCCACGATCGCCAACGAGCGGCCTTCAGCGCCGGCGCGATCTTTAGCGTCCGCAATGGCCGGCGCCAGTTCGCCCGCTGGATCTGGATGAGCACCATACCCTAAGATAACATCCAGCAATATGACCCTCACCTGAGGGTCTTGCCCAGCTCCCTTCAGATAGGCGAGACGTGTGCGGAAGTCAATCATAGGGTGAGGCCGCCCCACCGTGAACTCATCGCTGCCCAGATCCAGAATCAGATCGCTGGCTACTGGTCTGGAGGGCGACCAGGCCCATTCTGGCCTCAGGGGAACGTTAGAGTAAGGAATACGGCCCACCCGCTGCAGGATGAGCATGGCCTCATAGCAGAGAGTGCCCCCAGAGAATAGACCGCTAATATACCTCTGTTCCGGCGAGAACCCCCTACGCTGGGCAGCCGCTGTGTCCGAGAGGTCTTCCGACGGCAGTGGAGAGGTCATATCCCAGCCCTGACTCAGGCAGACGGCGAGCCAGGCTGCCTCCTCCAGAGTAGTAGCTGCCAAAGCGTCCCTGGCTTGAATATCGGCGGGGTCCCCGCCCAGGAAGCAGACTACTACGGAGATGCAGGCTGTGGCAATATGATCCAAGATGGCCGAGGCTACGCGGGGCTCAGGGGGCTTGGAAAGCAGGACCAGCACCTTCGTATCATCATCCTCCTGTAGAGCGTCGATGCCCATGCGCATGCTGATGCCCCCGATCTCCCCGTGTAGATCGCGGCTGCCTGTCCCAATAGCCTGGGAGACGCCCCCTCCCCAGTTGTGGATGAGGGAGGTCACCTCCTGTAGTCCACTGCCTGAGGCAGCCACCAGTCCTATAGTTCCCCGCCGTACGGCGTTAGCGAAGCCCAGGGGAACACCCCGAATAATAGCCGTGCCACAATCGGGCCCCATCACCAATAAATCAGACTCCTGAGCCCTTCGCTTCAGCATCAATTCGTCCTCCAGTGAGACGTTATCGCTGAAAAGGAAAACATGTAATCCCCTCTTTAAGGCCTTGAGGGCCTCGGCCGCAGCATACGGCCCTGGTGTGGAGATAGACACCAGATTGGCCTGAGGCCAGCGTCGTAAGGCACCATCCAGGTTGCGCGGCAGCACGGTCGCCATTCCTGTCTCCCGGGCAGGCACCTGAATGGTGACCAGGCGTTCCTCAGCACGTCTCAGCGCCTCCTCGGCTATGGTTGCTGATGTGGCTGCCACCACTATGACTAAGTCATTGGGTCCTGCCCTCTCTGCATCTGGCGTCAACAGCGATGTATTTTTCAATACTTCTTTGTTCTGCGGCGTGGCCATAAGGGCTGAGGCCACCTGCACTCCTTCCATTTGGGATATTTCTTGGGCCAGCCGCATAAGGAATACGGAGTCTTGATAAGTATCGTGCTTGATCAGATCTTTGACAGGCAATTTTATCTCTCCGGCATCATTAGGGCTTGATGGCCACGCGAATCACTTCGCCTCGCTTCTCCATGAAGAAACGTATCGCCTCGTCGGCACGCTCCAGGGGGAAAACATGAGTGATCATCTTCTCGATAGCATAGCGACGGCTGTTGATGAGGCGCGCCGCTACTTCCGTATCCCAGGATTGCCCTAACCCGCCCAGGATCTGCAACTCTTTGAAGACGATGAGATCAGTAATCAGGGACACTTTTTCGTAGCCACAGGTGCCGGTCAGTACGTATCGTCCTACAGGACGGGCCAGCTCCAGGCCCAGCTGCATCATCTCCGCCGCGCCGCTGCACTCCACCACTACGTCGGCCAGCTGTCCCCCCAGGATATCTGAGACAACTCCGATAGGATCCACTTCCCGTGCCAGGTCCACTAGATGATCTGCCCCGAATTCCCGGATTAGATCCCATTTGGCCGGGTTTCGGGTACGCCCGACAACGATCACTGGCGCTGCCCCAGACTCCTTAGCCGCGATAACCGTAGCCATCCCCTGCGCCCCTGGACCCACCACCACTACCGACTCCCCAAAACGCACTTTTCCCAAGGTGCGTATCCAGCGCACGCCATTGCCCAATACGGAGGTCATCACCCCAGCCTCCAAAGGTACCTGAGGGTCCAGCTTGTGAACCCTTGATCCGGGGGCACCGTACATATACTCAGCGTAGGCACCCCAGAGATAGGGAGGCTCAGCGCAGGAGATGTTGACGCCGTAGACGCTGGAGCGCTCGCAGAATTGATAGTATCCCGTGAGACAGTAGCGGCACTCCCCACAGAGGATATAAGGCTCCACATTGACTCGGTCGCCTACCTGGATGCCGTATCGTCGGGCAGCATGCTCTCCCACCTCCACTACCGTGCCCACCATCTCGTGGCCCAGAATCAAGGGATAGTGGGTTTTGACGTTACGGCCCTCATACTCTATGGGATCGCCACCACAGATAGAGACCAGCTCCACCTTGAGCAGAAAATCCCTATCCCCAATCTGGGGGAGAGGAAACTGGCGAAGTACCATCTTGCGGGGCGCTTCCAAAACGGCCGCCTTGGACTTGTTAGCCACCTCTGCTCTCTCCTGTAGCGGGTTGGGCGCACATCCGCTCAATGAGGAGCCTGGCCCTCTCGGTGTTGAAGACGCCACAGACGCAGGGCCGGGCCAGCTCCATCACAGCCTCAGCGGCGGTCATCCGGCCACGCTCCACCTGGCGCACCAGCCTCCGCACCAGATCGAAAGCCACCTGGCCATGCCCGCACATGGTACTGATCTCCAGTACCCAAGGCTCTGGAAGTAACCCTGTCTGTCCCCAAATGCCCAGGGAGTATTCCACAGTGTGGGGTTGCAATCCTGCCCGCTGGCAAGACTCAGCCACGGGTTCCACCAGCCCTGTCACCACTACCGATACCCCGAGATCGTCCTCCTTCAGCTCACGCAGTAGCGCTACTACCGGGTCAAGGTCTGTAAAAACAGCGTGGACGATGGAGACGTCCTGAATGCCATCCATAATCTCCTCAAGACTGTGAGTGAAGCGATTGCCCGTCTTCATATCACCAAAATTGATGGGGCTATGTTCCATAGCCATCTGCAGAAAGCGGCGAAGCTTAACAGCTGACCCCTTCTCGTTGATGCCTTTAGCCGACATGGCGAAGACGATATAATCGTTGGTCAGGTTCTCTGCCATTCCTTGGCGGTGTAAGGTGTGACTCATCCCTCACCTCTTTTAGCATAGAAATCAAAGGCTGGTCGCCCCAACCCGACGTTGGTCTTGCCATTAAGCGAGGGCTGTATGCCCAAAGCCATCAATATCCCTAGCGAGGGCTGTCTGCCATCCCGCTCCACCAGCCCACAGATGTTCAGGCTGAAGACCGTGCTGATCTCCTGGGCCACCTGCTGTATCACGGCCATGACTTCTGGTATTCCCCTCAAAGGGATATCGAACTCGATAATAGCTGATAGTACCCGTTCGTCCAGGATCTCAGGGTCGAAGGTGCCCCTATCCCTGTCAGTCATAAGCATAGTCAGGGGATTCTGGAGCTCGAAATCGATGTCTAAGGCAGCCAGGGCTTGGGTAACCCGCTGTATATCGTGGAAGCTGGTCGAGGTTCCCGGCCGCCCCATTTCCAGGGCCATCCCCACCACGCCCGGTCCATACCGTCCAGTGACATCGTTGGTCTTCATTTCCTCGGTGCCCCGACCGGGGATGCGCGTGTCCCGATGCACTACCAGGGGATTACTAAGGGCGCTGCGGATAGTGCGAGGCCAGGTAAGGGACTGTTGCACCAGGGCATCCTCGGGGCAGATGTCCACCCTCAAGCATGTGCCACACTCCACACAGCTATCCAGATCAATAACTATATTCTTGTTAACCTTGTCTACAACGATAGCCCCCACAGGGCAATAGGGCATACATTGGATACAACGGGTGCATTTATCTTGGTCGATGATCACAGGACTTCCTCCTAAACGATTATACGAAGCCACGTTCGATAAAGCGGCCACGTCCTATCTGACCCACGAACCGGCCTTTTTCGGCCACCACCTGGCCACGAGAGATGGTCATTTCCGGGCGGCCACGCATGGTCCAGCCCTCGAAGATGGTATATCCCCCCTCTCCCAAGTCCATCTCCTCGCCCCGCACGATGAACTCAGCCTGAGGGTCAATGATGTTGATATCAGCATCGTAACCCACAGCGATGACCCCCTTGTTGGGCACCCCGTAGATGCGAGCCGGGTTAGCGCAGAGCAACTCCACCAGCCTTGAGGGACTGATGCGCCCCTCGGCCACCCCCGTCGTGTAGAGATAAGGCAATAGTGTCGGCGTGCTGGCCACCCCTGGGGCTACATCCATATAACTGCTGGACTTGGGCTTGAGCTGGCGGGAGAAGCTATTGTGATCGGCTGCCACCACATCGATGCGTCCATCCACCACTCCCTGCCAGAGAGCCTCTCTATTTCCCGGAGGGCGCAGCGGTGGGGTCATGGTGTAGAGGACACCATCCTCCTGGCGGTAGACCTCAGCGGTGAAGGCCAGGTAATGGGGGCAGGTCTCAGCGTACACCCTGACGCCTTCCCATCGGGCAGCAGTGATAGCCCGCAATCCCTTCTCGGTAGAAACATGTACCAAGTAGAGCTTCACCCCGGTCTCTCGCGCCAGCGGGATGGCTTCCTGGAAGCAGATCTCCTCGCTGAAATCGGGGCGGCTGAGAGAATGGTAAATCATCTCTCGCTTCCCCTGACGATGATACATCTCGCGCAAGTACTCCACGATCTCATCGTGTTCGCCATGGATGGCCACGACACCATCCTTCTTACGAATCTCGGCCATAGCGGCGTAGAGGAAGCCCAGATCCACCGCGAAACCCCATCTCCTATAGGTCAGGAAAAACTTAAAGGAGGGCACCCCCATCTCCATAATAGAGGCTAGCTCCGACAGGGTCTCGTCCGAGGCGTCAGTTATGCCGGCGTGGAAGGAGAAATCGATGCCGGAGCCCTCCTTCGCCCGGGCGATGCGCCCCTCCAGCTCGCGACGCGCTGGCTGGCCCTGCTTCTGGATGGCGAAGTCGATAAAGGTAGTAACACCGCTACAGGCTGCCGCCCGAGGGCCGCTGACATAATCATCACAGGTACGGGCGGCATCAGGCCCTTGTCCTTGTTGCAGGTCGAAATGGGCGTGGGCATCGATGACGCCGGGCATGACCAGCTTGCCTGCGGCGTCGATGACCCCTTGGGCAGGCAACTCGGTGCTGCTAATCGTGGCGATGACTCCATTGCGGATGCCGATACTGGCCTGGAATTGGCCGTCAGCGTTGACTACCAGACCATTGTTAATGGCAAGATCGTACACCACTCATTCCTCACCAGATAGTCCAGCCGCCATCCACCACGAGGGTGTGGCCAACCACGAAGTCTGACTCATGGCTGGCCAGGAATAGGGCCGCATAGGCCACATCCTCTGGCTCTCCCAAGCGGGGCAGCAAGGTGCGGGAGAGATATTCCTGCAATATCTCCGGCGTCTCGCGGAAGGGCTTGGACATGGCCGTTTTGATCGTGCCCGGGGCTATAGCGTTGACATAGATCCCCTTGCGGGCGTAGTCCACCGCCAGTTGTCTAGTTAAGTTCTCCACCCCACCCTTGGAGGCACAGTAGGTGGTGGCTATGCCGGTACCCAGCAGCCCGTGGATGGAGGAGATGTTGATAATTTTCCCCCCGCCCTGCTTCAGCATCTCTGGGATCACCCGCCGGCAGGCGAGGAAATAGCCCTTCAGGTTTATGGAGAGCACATTGTCCCATTCCTCTTCAGAGACCTCAGTGATGGGGTTACGAACAAACACACCGGCGCTGTTCACCAGTATACTCACCTGGCCGTAAGTGTCCAGGGTGGTCTGCACCAGTCGATCGATATCTCCAGCCTTGCGTACATCAGTGCGGACGAAGATGGCCTGGCCTCCAGCCTGGGAGATAGCCTCGGCTGTAGTGGGTACTTCTGAAGGGAGTCGAGAGTGCTCCTGCAAGTCGGCTACCACCACCTTAGCCCCCTCACGGGAGAAGAGAATAGCAATGGCTCGGCCGATACCTGATGCCCCTCCAGTCACAATAGCGACATCGCCTTCTAATCGCATGGGAAACCTCCTTCACTAATAGATTGCTATCGAATTATCTGATCGTAGCGTGGCTGCATGTATTGGAAGCCGCCTAGGGCTCCCAGCACAATTGTCATTACAATCACAAAGCCTAGTAGTGCAAGGCCAGACCGTGTCCACTGGAATGGATTTATGTAGGAGCGGCCAGAATACAGGCCGAATCCGCGACTCTCCATAGCCATAGCAGCCGTCTCAGCCTTGCGCATACCGCTGGCCAGTACCGGAAAGAGGTAACGCATCCAGCGCTCGGCCACGCTGCTAACGCCCGAGCCAAGCGGTACGCCACGGATAGTGTGCGCGTCGCGTACCTTGCGCACCTCATCGTTGATGAGTGGCAGGAACCGCAGCGCAACCAGCACGGCAAAGCCAAAGCGATACGGCACACCCAACTTGATCAGCCCAACCACGAAGTCCTTGGGCTTGGTGGTCCACAGATACAATAACGCCGCGCAACCAATGCTCGACATGCGAAACAGGAATATTCCGGCATTATACAAGCCCCAGTTCGTGATCCGGATGGGTCCTAAGACTAGATAGGCATTGCCCTCGGGATGTCCCAACAGTTGGAAAAAGAACACGAAGGAACCAAATATGATGAAGATGGCAAAAGTGAAGAAGACGGTGAGCGGTTCAACGCGGACCAAAAAAAGGGCAATCCCAAATAGCAACAGCAAGTAGAGGGCAAGTTGCCATGGCGTTTGGAACATGTACAGCGCAAAGCTAATCACGATCACCACAAATAACTTGCTCAAGGCATCCATATCGTGGACCGGTGAGTCCTTACGCAGGTAATGCAACGCAATGTGATCGGTTATTCTCATGACAGATTACTCCTCTCTGTACTAAATTAACACAATCTGGTCTACGAGCTCCTGGACAGTGCGCGTGTGAGGGTGAATATCCTTGCCTAGAGTCCTTAGGTGCCTGATTAGGCGTTGTAGATGTGGCTCCCTAAGGGTTACGTCCCGTTGATCCCCAAGATGGGCGAACATGTCCTCAGGTGGGCCTTGGTACAGCACCCTACCCGAGTTTAGAATCAACACATCTTCGACGTATTCCTCTATCAAACGCATCTGGTGGGTGATAATGAGTACAGTCACACCCCGGTCAAGCTGGGCTTGAACTAGTTTCATGATATTACGAACGTGGTTGCGATCCTGACCATAGGTGGGCTCATCCAGAATCAGGAGTTCGGGGTGCGAAACCAGCATAACAGCTACGCTTAGACGGCGCTTCTCACCGCCGCTAAGCCCAAAGGGGTGTCGATGTTCAAGGTGCTTGAGCTTCAGCAAAGTCAACATTTCATCAACACCGGACTGAATCTCCTCAGGCGACTTACCCAGCACCTCAAGGCTATAGGCGATCTCATCGCGTACAGTGTCGCGTACGAACTGGTGCTCGGGATTCTGAAAAACAAAACCCATACGTCGCGCCAACTGGTCGACGTTCATATCTTTGACACTCTCGCCTCGAAATGTTAATTGACCTTCTCTGAGTCTTTGCAGGCCAACTATGATAGAAGCAAGTGTGCTCTTGCCAGCCCCATTGGGACCCAGGATGCCGGTCAGACTTCTGTCCTTGACCTTAAATGAGATGTCGTACAAAGCATTGGTCCCGTCGGGATAGGTGAAGGCCAAGTTGGTACCTTCTAAAATGTAGCCTCCATTCCCCTCACGAGGGCGTATCAAAGGCTCAAATCTGGTGGGGTCAAAGCTGAATGTCTTATATTTCTCAAGGGCTTCTTCAACCGTAAGCGGCACCACACCATTGGCAACACCCCTCTTCCTACGAAGGGCCATCTCAACCTCTACGAGTTCTGGCACCCAGATACCCATTTCTTCCGCCAACGCAGCGCCGTACTTATCGAGCACTTCACGCGGTTCGCCGCAAGCGAAAACAGCTCCATCATCAAGCACGATCAGCTTAGTCGCCAGATGAATGAACTCATCCAGCCAGTGGGTGGCCAGAATGACCGTTCGCCCTTCCTCACGTAAGTGCTTCAACACATTCAACACCTCAGCGGTGCCGACTGGATCAAGGTTGGCCGTCGGGTCATCAAGAACCAGGACCTTGGAGTCGATCGCCAGCACTGAACTGATCGCCAGCCTCTGCTGCTGTCCACCGGATAGCTCGTAGACATATCGGTCATGCGTGTTTGGCAGACCAACATAATGCAGTGCTGAGTCGACGCGCCTGAGGATCTCTGCACGTTCGAGCTTAAAGTTCTCGGGACCGAAGGCAACCTCATCCAGAACAAACACGCTAGTAAGCTGGCTTTCTGGATCCTGAAACACCATGCTGATATGTTCAGCCATCCTGGCGATTTCATGCTCCGCTACATCAAGCCCGTTGACTACAATGCGCCCAGAAAGCTGGCCACCCTTTACTTTGGGGATGATACCGTTAAGAGTTTGTAACAGTGTGCTCTTGCCAGACCCTGAAGGGCCAACCAATAATACGAATTCGCCATCTTCAACGGTCAGGTTGATGTCCTTCAGAACTTGCAAGTCCGTGCCCGGGTAACTGTAGTTCAGTCCACTTATTTCGATTACAACACTCAAAATGACCCCCTTCTAGTGACACAAAAACCCTTCCTGCCTCCGCCCCAACGCTTGGGGCAGGCAATACCGATCGCAGCCAGAGATCATCCTCCCCAGCTCAACAAAGTATCTCGCAGTGTAGCACAACTTGGTGGGAGGGCCACCACGCTACGCTTTTCTAAGACCCCTCGTCCACGAATCACGGCGTGGCGCACCCTCCCCCCACGACGTTTGTGCCGACCATTCTACTGCTGACTGACAGGTATCGAAAGGTGCCTGCAACCGAGAGGCGACTACGCGCTCTGCCGCATGATGTTTGCGATTAGACCGGTGCGCTCCAGTCCCTTGGCCAGCAGCCAAGCAGGCAAGCCAGCTTCGATAATGCCGGCCACGAGAGCGATGCCCACGGAGGCAATATACGGGCCAGTGGTCGGATCCCATCTGAAGAACACGATGAACATCAGCTGTGAGCCAACACTGGCCATCCCACCCGCCAGCAACATGATGGGCAAGGTGAAGTTGCGATAGAGCGTACTCGCGAAGACGACCTCCGCGCCGAGGCCCTGTGCAGCTCCAAACGGGAACAGGATGATCCCCGCTGGGTTGCCTGCCAGAAACTGCGTTGTCACATTAATCATCATGGTTAGCGTGGCTGCAAGGGGGCGGCGAACGATATAGCCACCCAAGACCTGACTGATCTGCACAAACCCGCCGAGCAGGCCGGCGAATAGTGGCCCCAGCAGCGCCCCACCCCACTGAGGCAGCGCTCCGAAGAACACGTTGGCGACCCCAAACACCACACCTAGAACAGCCAGTAGCACGATTTCCGCTACCGAATAACGGAACGATATTCTCCTTTCCCCTGAAGGCGTCCTTGACATATCATACCTCCTTGTCGAAATGGATCGTCAAGACTTTAGTTGACCCCGCGTTGTCAGTCTCTCATACTTCCTCGTCGTAATCATATTATGATTGGAAAATCACCCACCCACCTATCGATTTAATCTCTTTCTATCCCACCCCCTTTCTCCCTTCCTCCTGCACTTCTTTGACCGATATCACCAGCCCTACCAAGGGGAACGACCGATGACATCGGGGCAGAAGGCCATAACAGGGCCTCCAACCATACCACGATAACCAACCACTCATGGAGAACGCATTTCCAAGATCTCCCGCTTGACATCCTGCAGATGTATCAGCATAGCCTCGATGGCCCCTTTCGCATCGCGCCGTTGAATGGCCCGCAGGATCTCCCAATGTTCACTCAAGGACTTGAGGGGACGACCAGGCAATTCGAAAATGGCGCTACGGCTGTGCGCGATGGCTTCAGTGATGCTATTGGTCAGACCGATGAGGAAGGCGTTCTGGGTGGACTGGCTGAGCAGACCGTGAAAGCGGGCGTCTAGCTGAGTTACACCTTTCAGGTCCTCTTCTTGCGCACACCGCTGCATTTCGCTCAGACAGGACTCCATGGCTTCGATCTGAGCGGGCGTAGCCCTTTCGGCGGCCAGCTGGGCCGCCTTGGATTCTATGGCCTCTCGGACATCCAGGACATCCATAACTTCCTGCTTGTGTTCCAAGAGCCAGAGGGCAAGGGAGGAGGCGACCGAGGATAAGGGGGTAACACTGTGCACAAAGGTGCCGCGGCCGGGGATAGTTTTCAGCATGCCTATGGCCTCAAGGGTACGAACCCCCTCGCGGAGGGCGGTGCGGCTGACCTCCAATTGATTTACCAGCTCTCGTTGGGCAGGGAGCTGGTCGCCGATTTTGAGTTCGCCCTCTTTTATGAGTTCCAGGATCTGCCGGGCTGCGCTATCAGAGAGTCGCACATTGGGTACTGGCCGAAACAAGGCATCCCCCTATGGGATTCGATACTGGTATGTTAGTCATACCAGTATTATATCATAGAAACCCTCAATCGTCAATACAGTTGCCGAAGAGATTGACAATGGGGAGGAATTTATGCTATACTACTGGTATGACCAACATACCAGTCGCAAGAGAGGGGACATATTGAACACTTTCAGCCATGCCGCCCTCTGGGAAGAGATCGATAACATCGTCGCCTCAGCACGCCATCTTCGCTCCAATGAAACGGCTTTGAATCGCCTCGCCGCAGATTTCCGCTCCGTTACCCAAGGTAGCCTGCGCCCTCCCTTTTGGATTGACCCGGCCAGGCACCCGGGCACCGTACCAGCCACGAACGATGCCGACACCCTTCAGTTCCTCTTCGTTGTCTCAACCCAGAGCTTCGTCATCTGGACACGTAGCCAGGACGGCGACGTGGTGGCCTGGCAGGCCCAGGTTGGTGGTGTGCCCAGGTGGGGTTTCGAGGCCATATGCGCCTGTCACATGTGGGCGTTGGCTGAGGGCATGCCAGTGCTGGACGCTGACTACCTGGCGCAGATCAGCAGCAGCGACGTGGAACATTTATACCGCGACGAAGCCACTGGCACCACCACTATTCAGATGGTCGGCTCTCGTCTGGACAAGTACCGCGAGACCGGACGTGTCCTTCGTGAGCTCTTCGGTGGGCAGGTGATCAACCTCCTCCATCAGGCTGGTGGTCAGCTCTTTCGCCCTGATGGTCAAGGGCTGATCCAAATCATGCTGACGCACTTCCCGCTGAGCTTCGGCGACTGGCCCTTTGCCAAACTCCCCATGATTTTCACCAAGATGCTCGTGGAGCGGCGGGATATCGGTCTCGAAACCTCCGCCGAGTACGCGGCAGTTACCGACTTCGCCGACTTAGACCACCTGGAAGGGGCGGCCGACTATTATATCCCCTTCTTCTTCATGCGCCTGGGGGTGCTGGAGCCAGATCAGGTGCTAGCTGACACACTGGTGGCACGGAGCCTTATCCCGCCGGGGTCGAGCATGGAGCGGGAGTTCCGCGCTTTTACCGTGTGGGTCTTCCGCGCCCTGCACCAGCGCACTGGCTTCCCCATGGCGCTGCTGGATTCGTTGTGTTGGTTGGCCGGCGCTGCTGGCTGCCGGCCTTGTCATAGCGGCGCCTCAGACACCGAGGTGGCTTGCACCTACCGGCCAAGCTGTCGCGCTTTTACCCGTGACAACGCGCTTATGTCTTTGCGGTGGCCACTGGTGCTCACCACCCGCTACTGAGGTCTGGTCTCGGTGGAAACACTACTTTTTCGACGATGGTCGTGTCGCTCTCCTGCGGGAGACTAGTTGCGGTTACCCACCGCAGTATACAAGGAGGTACAATAAATGGGAGTCAACAACGAAGAAGAGTCGTCCGGTTCCCGCCTCATCAGTCGGCGTGAGATGCTGAAGTTAACCCTGGCCGGAGCCGCTGGCCTGGCTGCTGCGGCCTGCGCCGGCCCTCCAGCACCCACACCGCCAACGCCCACACCGACCCGCGCACCAGCCGTGCCGCTCAAGAAAGAGGTCATCGTCGTCCATATGGCCTCGAAACCCCACCTGGATCCGGCAATGGGTCTTATGATCCACGTCTTTAACCCCGCACAGAACCTTATGGATACCCTCTCTCACCTGGATCACGACTTGAAGGTGCTGCCACGCCTGGCCATTTCCTGGAAACCGCTAGACGACCTGACCTGGGAGGTCAAACTCCGGGAGGGGGTGAAGTTTCACGACGGCCGGACCTGTGATGCCGCGGCGGCCAAGGCAAGCTTTGACTACATGACGGATAAGGAAACGCCTGCCCGAACCTTCTTTGCCAACTGGGAGAGCTTGGAGGTAGTCAATCCTTCGACCATCAAAGTCAAGACCAAAAAGCCGGAGCCCTATTTCCCTAACGTTCTAACCCGGTTCTGGGTCTTCCCCCCAGACATCCTCCAGGTGAAGAAGGAATTCGGCGCTAAGCCCGTAGGTACCGGCCCGTATAAGCTGGTGGAATACGTGCGGGGTGAGCGCGTCACGCTGGAGGTCAACCCGAACTACTGGGGTCCTAAGCCAGCCATTGAGCGTGTGATCTTCAAAGCAGCACCTGAAGCGTCGGCCCGCGTGGCCATGCTCCAGGCCGGGCAGGCAGACATCATCGTCAACGTTCCGGTGGAACAGGCCAAGATTATCGAGGCCAGTGAGAAACTGCGCCTGGCCACGGTCGCCAGCCTGCGCCGTATCCCCATCATGATTGATGGGCGCAAGGGGCCACCTCTCAGCGACAAGCGTGTTCGCCAGGCAATGAACTACGCCGTCGACAAGGAGACCATCGTCAAAACCATCCTGGGTGGCTATGCCGTCGTGGCACCGGCAACCATCTCGCCGCTAATTGAGGGATATAACCCCAACGTCAAGCCTTATCCCTACGACCCGGACAAGGCCAAGGCTCTTCTGAAGGAGGCCGGCTGGGGGGACGGTTTCGCGGTCGACTTCCATCACCCGACAGGCCGCTGGATGAAGGACGTGGAGGTGGCCCAGGCCATCGGGAGCCAGCTGGGCAAGGTGGGTATCAAGACTAGTCTCTTGACGGCCGAGTATAGCACGTTTTTTGGCACTTGGTCCAAGGGTGAGTACTCGGGCATGAGCATGATTGGTACCACCAACCCTGATGGTGCGCCCTATTCTATGTATAGGCTTTTTCTGTACTCCAAGGGGCCATGGCCATTCTCTGTGACCGATCCCAAGCTGGACGCCATGATCGAGCAGGCAGAGGCCACGATGGATCGTGACAAGCGCGTCAAGCTCTACCAGGAGATGGAGGTCTTCGTCCAGGACCTGGCGCCATGGATCTTCACCCACGACCAGAAGGACATCTATGGGGTGAACAAGGCGCTCAAGTGGAAGCCAACCCCCCATGAGCTCATCTATCTTTGGGATGCTTCCTTCTAGGGAGCTGGCTTCGGCGGTTTAAGTTCATAGCCGCTCGGTGTTTCCCACCGGCCCAGGGCAATAGTTAGCCTTTGGTCCGGTGGGAGACCCCCGCGATGGGGCGAGGGCGGTCATGCAGGGGTCAAGGATGGGTAGATATCTGGCCCAGCGCCTAGTGTACTCGCTGGTCACGTTGCTGGTTGTGTCCATGGTTGTCTTTGTGGTCACGCGGCTTTCGGGTGACCCGGTGCGTCTTATGCTTCCCATAGAGGCCACCCAGGCTGATGTGGAAGAGTTCCGCCACCGGCTTGGGCTCGACCGCCCTCTACTTGTGCAGTACGGGGACTTTCTGTGGAAGGCCATGCGGGGTGATCTGGGCGAGTCGCTCCGCTTCCATCAGCCAGCGCTAACAGTGATCGTGGAGCGCCTGCCGGCCACCGCTCAGCTGGCCCTAGCCGCCATCCTATTCGCCCTGATCATAGCCTTCCCCGCTGGTATCATCTCTGCGACCAAGCAGGGCTCGCTGCTGGACCATGCGGTGCGCGGCATCGCCCTGTTAGGGCAGGCACTGCCCGCTTACTGGGTGGGCATCATGCTGATCATCGTCTTCGCCGTTCAGCTGCATTGGCTGCCAGCTGCCGGGGGTGGCAGCCTGAAGCACCTGGTTCTTCCAGGCGTCACACTTGGCCTGTGGCCAACAGCGCGCATCTCCCGCGTGTTGCGCTCGAGCATGCTGGAAGTACTCGGACAAGACTATGTCCGTACTGCCCGAGGCAAGGGGCTGAGGGAACGGAGCGTCATCCTGGCCCATGCCATGCGCAACGCTCTCTTGCCAGTGATCACGGTCATCGGGTTAAGTTTTGGGCTTATCCTGGGTGGGGCCATCATCACCGAGACGGTCTTCGCCTGGCCGGGCGTGGGACGGCTGCTATTGGACGCCGTCTATCAGCGTGACTATCCGCTGGTGCAGGCAATCGTGCTGTTCTTCGCTACCATCTTCCTGATCATCAACCTGGTAGTCGATCTCCTCTACGCCTATCTCGATCCGAGGATCCGACTTGGGTAGCATGCCGATCAACGGGATATCCGCACAAACCGCTTCTATCTCAGTAGTAGCCTGGGAGCGCCCGGTGCGCCAGCGCGGCCTGGTCGGGCAGGTAGCCAGGCGCCTAGCACGCGACTGGCCAGCCTTAGGCTCCCTGTTGATCCTGGCTGTGATCATAGCGATAGCTGTTCTTGCACCCCTTGTAGCACCCCATGACCCGCTGGAGCAGGACCTGGCACACCGCCTGTTGCCACCCTTCTGGCAAGAGGGTGCTCAGAGGGCCTTTCTCCTGGGCACTGACCAGCTGGGACGCGATATCCTCAGTCGTATTATCTGGGGTGCACAGGTCTCGCTCCTGGTCGGCTTCGCTGCTGTCGCCGTCTCTGGCTTCCTGGGGCTTGTTGCTGGGACAGTGAGCGGCTACTTCGGAGGTTGGGCCGATCAGATCCTCATGCGTCTGGCTGATGGACAGCTGGCCATCCCATTCATCCTACTGGTCATCGCCGTTGTCAGTGTGGTTGGCCCCGGCATACGGAACGTGATCGCTGTTATCGGTGTGACTGGGTGGGTGGTGTACGCCCGTGTGATTCGCTCTGAGGTGCTCTCACTGCGAGAGCGGGAGTTCGTGCTGGCAGCCCGCGCCGCTGGTGCCTCGGACAGGCGCATCCTGACTGTCCACGTACTACCCAATGTCCTGGGTATCCTGGCCGTTGTGGCTTCCATTGAGGTGGCCAATGTCATCCTGCTGGAGTCCGCTCTGGGCTTCCTGGGGCTGGGCGTGCAGCCGCCCACAGCCAGCTGGGGCAATATGCTAGGGGAGGGGCGGGACTACTTAACGACCTCGTGGTGGCTGGCTACCTGGCCAGGACTTGCCCTGGCCATCACCGCTTTAAGCATTAACGTGCTGGGTGACTTTCTGCGTGATGCCCTCGACCCGCGACTGGCCGGTCGCCTCTAGTCCTCAGGGGAAGGCTTAAGGCAGTTACACACGCTCTGCGACTGTTGGCGGGGACGGCAAACTTCACCTCGGTCGCACCTTCGGTGGCGACAATGACCCTTGTCTTACTGGGAATCATTGCCCAAGCGATTCCCCAATATTGCCCCTTTCGGTTTATAAGTCGGTTCGGCTGCTTGACAGCGAGATGACGCTATCATATAGTGATGA
>JAMCVK010000033.1:0-1756 GCA_023475225.1 Chloroflexota bacterium | reverse complement strand
GGAATCATTGCCCAAGCGATTCCCCAATATTGCCTTAGATGCTTTCATTATTATGCCCAACCATATTCACGCTATAATCATCGTAGGGGCAACCCTCGCGGGTGCCACAAACAGGGCAGGGACAAGCCCTGCCCCTACGTTGGGGAAAATTGTAGGGGCGTTTAAGTTGCTAACATCGCCCGTTCGCTCCCTGCCGTCCAGCGCTCAATGGCGCAGGGTGTAGACGAGAGGCCAGCGGATGCGCATAAGGTCGGGGTCCTCCTGATAGGCTCGGCAGACACTCTTATAAGGGCAGTACAGCTCCTCATCAGAGATACCTGGCCGGCACAAGCGGCAGCGTAGGAAGGCCGTCTCCCAGGTCTCCGCCTCTGGATGAAAGAGCGGGGTGCCCATGACCTCAGCCAGGCGACGGCAAGCGACTATGGTCGCAGCACGGCACTCTTGCTCGGGCTTGGAGTCTGCCGCCAACAGGTCTTGGTCGCTGAGCGTCTGCTGGAGCCATTTGCTGATGCGCAGGACACCCACTCGCATCAGGAAATAGGGGCGGTAGTAGTCCGCTCCAGCCTCGAAGTGTTCCGGGTCCTTCAGGGCAGTGAGTTGGGCAAAGCGTTCGCCTGTCGGCACCGCAGCCTGGCGGCGCTGGTAGAGGCCACGGACGTTCACCATCACCAGCTTGCAGAATGGCCAGTCTCCGTAGGTGATGGGAAAGTGCCTCACCAGGAGCTGAACAATCCCCTTACCATCGTCGCCGAAGAGATACCCCTCTGCTTCGTCGAGCAGATTGGCGAAGTATCCTGCAAAGCGTTCCTGGAGGACACGCCCGATCTCCCGGTACTTAGCGAGACGTCCTTCCAGATGCTGGATGGTGGTCTGGCCCGTCTCCTCATCACGGTAGTACTCGCGGATGTCGCGCATGGTGAGTCCGGCCATCACGGCCGGGTCCAGTATATTGAGGCCACGCCTCAGGGCACGCATGTGGCAGGCGTAGATACTCGGAGCGCCTATGTAACGCCGGCCACCCACAGTAACACTCCAGGGTACAGCATTCCCAGCTAAGTCACGCACCCAGATGAAGAAGCCCTGGCTGCCTGGCCCGAGGGCCAGCTGAATGGTATCCAGATCGTTCTTCGGTAGCGTTTGGTCCGGGTAACGCTCAGGGTGCAGATTGACCCCGCTGTAAAGACGTTGGTCGAGGTAGTCCTGAGGGAGGCTGCGCATCACCCCGGCCAAAGCTACAAGTTGGTTCTCGTCGATGATACAGTCGGTAGCGGCATCAACAATGGCCTGGATCTCAGCCTTCATAGTGGCATAGGTGTAATCGGCATGGAGTACCATGGGCGTGCCCTCCTTTCAGATTCGGTAACATGGAGTTGTTCCCTCCTGGAGACGAAGACCCAGTTTGGCTCCCCTCATCACTATATGATAGCGTCATCTCGCTGTCAAGCAGCCGAACCGACTTATAAACCGAAAGGGGCAATAGTCGGCGCAAGGTCTCTCGATTGTCGCTCGGCAGCCGCCATGGTCGGGGTTGCCCGCCGCTGGTGGCGTCGCCACACGCGAACCGAAAGACCCTCTAGTTGGCACATTAGTGTCCCACAATTCGCAGTTAGCGAGGCTCTCATAAAGAGGATAGGCTTATTGTAACACACTGCCTTGCGGCTGATCCCTCCCGCCGCCTTTGCCTTCCTCAATAGAGATAGGGCAGGGGATGAGACCGAGCCTCTTTTGCTTCTATTCTATCATCCCTCTTACGCTG
>JAMCVK010000032.1:5154-23355 GCA_023475225.1 Chloroflexota bacterium | reverse complement strand
CCAACTTATTCATCAATTCAACCCTGAGATGAGCCTTGCTAATCAAACTCACAAACCACCAACTCACAAGCAACGTAAGGAGGCTGCCTAGTGATAAAACATCAATTAAATCTGCCCACTCCTGAGGGCTTGTCCCCCGCGCTACATCTCCAAAGATCCGCCTCATTAGACCACAGCCAACATGCGGTCGAGAGCCTGCTTAGCTCTGATCCTGATCTCTTCGGGAACCGTGATCACGTGCTGCCCTCGTTCCATCGCCTCCACCACACTCTGCAAGCGGGTCATCTTCATATTCGGACAGAGCAAGGCACTTGAAGCAGAGTAGAAAATCTTATCGGGATTCTCCTTCTGCATCCGATGGAGGATGCCTGCCTCCGTCCCCACCAGGAAGACCTTGCCTTCGCTCTGTTTCACGTAACGAAGCATCTGCGACGTGCTCAGCACAGCGTCGGCCAGATCGACGACCTCCTCGGAGCACTCCGGGTGAACGATGACCATCGCTCCCGGATAGCGCTCCTTGGCCGCCAAGATGTCTTGCGCCCGCAAACGCAGGTGAGTGGGACAAAAGCCTGGATAGAGGATCATACCCTTCTTGGTATGCCTGGACACCCAACGTCCCAGGTGTTCGTCCGGAACGAAGAGCACACGGGGTCGATCCACCGACTCCACCACCTTGACCGCATTGGCCGAGGTGCAACAGATATCGCTTTCGGCCTTCACTGCGGCCGAGGAGTTAACATAGCAGACCACCACTGCATCGGGATGATCCTCCTTCCATTCGCGCAGGTCCTCCACCGTTATCATATCGGCCATCGGGCAGCCGGCCAGCGCCTCTGGCAGCAGCACAGTGCGAGTGGGATTAAGGATAGCCGCGTTCTCGGCCATAAAGTGAACACCGCAGAACACGATCACCTCAGCCTCAACCTTAGTGGCCTGACGAGAAAGATCCAGGGAATCGCCGCTGAAGTCAGCCACGTCCTGTACCTCCGGCCGTTGATAATTGTGAGCCAGGATGACCGCGTTCAGCGTACGCTTAAGTTTTTGAATCTTCTCCTGTAGCTCCAATATTTCCAGGTCTACCACACTCATCATCAGAATCCCTTTATTTCAAGAGTACGACAAAGCTGTAGCTCAAAGCTAAATGAAGGCAATCAGCCTTCAACCAAGGTGACACAGACTTAGCCAAGCACCCTCACAGTTATGGTACATCTTCCGCCCAGAGCCGTCAAATGGAAAGGAGGGGCCCTCATCCCCCCTTACCCCCCTTCTCCCGTCCGGGAAGGACGGGAGAAGGGGGGGTATTATAGGCTAGGGCGTCCGCCGAAGGTGGATAGAACCCCCCGAGGATCTGCCTACGGCGGACTCCTTGACCTCCCCTTGCTTCCCCTGCGGAAGCATGTAGGGGCAACCCTTGCGGTTGCCTCCAAAAGGACATCCGCTGAAGGCGGATAGGACCTCTCCCAGAAGGGGTGCTCCCCTTCTGGGCTACCCACTGCTCTTGCGGAAGAAGGGGGTGTGCAGAGGGGGTTGCCCCTCTGCTGGGGTTTGGGGTATCCCCAACTTTTTATTCCCCCTTCTCCCTAAAGGGAGAAGGGGGCAGGGGGATGAGGGCAAGTGGTTACTATTCCTGAAGATAGTAGAATCTACGGTTTTCCCTGACCAAGTAGCCCAGCAGGCGACCTGCCTCACGGCTGTTACGACATTCAAGTCGCTCCACCTCACAGCCAGATTCACGGAGAGCAATCTCCACCGTTTCAGGGACAGCCTCCATAGTGCCTATGATCGTTACCTTGCTGGCCATTCTAGCCTCCTCGGGACTAAAACCAACCGTGGGGGCGAAGCGCTTGAGATAGGGTAGGATAGCCTCGACCACCCGATCAGACTCACCGTCGAGTGACGATAACAAAAGGTAGTGGTAGATCGGCTTTTGTGCCGTCGACTCGTCTTTAACCACCTGTCGCCGTCTACGATCCCAGCTGAAGCGGCGCGGTTCCTTGTCCAGGGCTTTTAACGCCGCCACGGCCGGCAGTTGAGACCCATCACTTTTATACCAAACATGATTCTCAAAAGCGCCCCTCTCTCCTTGTGCTAGCAGCCAGAAGGCATTATTGAAGACATAGTCAGGCAGTTCCCCATCCATGAGCATCTTGGTCATCTCTAGCGTTCGTAAGGCGTGAGTTTTTTCATCCACGATGGGAAAGGCTGGATCGTTGCGTGTGCCAACCACTAAGCCATTTTCACCACAAAGCAGGGGCAACGAATGTCCCACCCTGGCCCGCACTATCTCATCGTACCATTCGAAAAGGTGGAAACCACGCTGATCCTGACAACCCGGCGGGCAGCTATATGGCTTGGCACAGCTCCACTTTGCTCTTCCTCCCTTACCCCAATCAAGAGGGCGATTGCTGGCATAGTTGTGGATGCCGATAGCCATCCGATCATAAAGGTGTTGCTTACCCTTTGTGTTGATGATGGTCAGGGCTGTATCAAGAAAAGTAGTATCCCAGTAATGCCCTCCTGGACAAAGGGGGGTAAAGAGAGGACACAATCCCACCTGCTCCATCACCTCGAGACAAGGCCATAGCATTTCCATAAATCGCTCAACCAAGTGCGGTCTAGCCCACTCGGTGGCCGGCCACTCTCCAACTAGATTGGGTTCATTATAGACATGTATATAGTGTACCCCCCAGGCAGCGTAGGCCCGTAGCTGAGAATAGAGGACGGTTTGGTCTAAAGGCTTAATCTGGCTGCGGATATGCACAATTGGCTCGATCTCAACTGCTGCCAGCTCGCGGATGAAAAATTCTGGAATCAAGCTCGGTAGATCAGCTACAAGCACCAGCCAGCTCGTTCCCATCTCCTTCAACTCCGGGGTCCAGCGTGAGAGGTCCTTCTCACCGTAATGGAGCGTATCCAGGTAATAATGAAATCCTATCCCTGTATCATTTTTCGGCCTGGGGTACTTGTTCAGCTTCATCTCTATTTAGAGATCAAGGTCTTAATAATATTTCCACTATGATCCACGGTCACCCGCGCAATGCGGGAAAGATGAGCACCATCTTGGGTGGGAAGGGATTTTTGAGAGGTAAAGGTGGTAATCTTCTGAGGTGAGTCTACAACATGCCTGTGGGGTCTTTCCTTGCCGCACTGACAGGCAGCGCCACATTGTCCACGACAGCTCTCACGGCAAGAGAACCTTAAACTGGCCTCGCTCATCTCGGGATAGCACGAAACAACGTGTTGCACAACTTTATACACCAGCTCTTGAGAGACATCGCCCAGAGCATGCGAGGGCAGCTTGCGTTGACAGAAGAGATGGGGTCGGCTATGAGCCGGTTTAAGCGCAGCTATCTTTTGTTCCGTCTTTTTGATATCTATGCCCTCCAAACGCGCCGCCGGATCGCCGTAGAGGACGAATTCCAGCAGTGTCTTCTGGTCATCACCGTCAAGCCAGCCTTGACGCTCTAACGTAGCATTTAGAAAACTCACTTTTGCCTTGCGTAGCGCTTCTCCCAAGGGAAGACCATCCTTGACATTCTGCCAGAAATAGAGGCCAAGCAAATCAGCCCCAGAAAGAGGCGGGGCAGAGACACCATAGGAAATCTTAGTGGAACCGACCAGCCCTAATGCCCCTTCAGCCATAAAGCGCAAGGCGATGGAACTGGACTTTTTCTTACTCAGGATGTTAGCCCCATAGCAAGCCTCTGTGTACACGATGGACCCTGATACATCGGCCTGGCCAACAGTCTGAGGGCTCAAGGCGATAGGCAACAGGGGAAAGTCCAGCGGATAATTTTGGTCTTTCTGTCCATACCAGTACTCGGTATTCTCTGCACCGTGCAGGTTGAAATAGTGGAACCTGGCATTGATTAGCCAGCCACTTTCGAATAGCGCATCTGTGATCGGTGGACTAAGCCGCAACATCCCGATATCGGAGATTGTACGATATACCTTCTCCGAAGCTCCCCACCAAACCAGGCTGGAGTAGCCAAAGCCATCTGTTTGCGCATCGGCCAGCCTGAAGAGATTGAACAGGAAGGGGTATCTCTTCAACCAAAAAGCCAGGCCGAGATAGAGGGTTAAACAGCCTAATGGTTTAGGGGTGCGGACAGGCTGTCGCCGCTGAGCGCTGGCCGTCTCTATCTGGGCAAGGAGCAGGGAAAGATCACTGTCTTCACCATCAGGGAATCGACCTACAGAACGTTCAGGGATGAGAAACTCTGCATCGCCAGAGGCATAAGGGTTATCCGAGAGAACCTCCCCATCATCATCCTCAGCCGGGTTGCGTAAGCGAAAGAAGGGAATGACGCTATCCCCACCGATGATGAGCAGATGAGCTAATTCACCCCCATTTTGGGTGATGTCTTGCTCCAAACGGTCTATGACCCCCTTTACTGCTGTCGGCTGCGTGGGGTCAATCGGAGTCAGCCCATAGGGCGAGAGAGAAGATTCATCATCAACATAGATCAGACGAACCGCTGAGTGCGGACCTCTCAACACCTCTTGTAACTCTCGCAACTTAGCCTCCAGCCTCTGAAACCCACTCAGGCCGTATTTGGCGATTATCTTCGTCTTACTGCTGATGAGTGTATAGACGGGGAGAGCCCCCAGGCGAGGCGTAACGCGGATGGCTTTTGGTCGTCCCTCCAATAGCTCACTGCTGAGCCGAGTGATAGACGTGTAAGCATGGGCCACATCTGGATGAGCGCACGATTTAGGAGCCTCTTGCGGAAGGGGGGCGATTAAGTCCAGTGGTGGCGTCCATTCCTCCTCCGATTCGGTGGCCAATAACCTGGGGGCGAGAGACAAAGCCGCTTCTACCTCTGGCGGGGCCTCAGCTAGATCGCGGGGTAGATCAATCTCAATATCCTCAAAGAGTGAGGGTACTCTGAGATTGCTATCGCCGAAAACAGCCCTGGCCACCGTCCCGCTAGGGTCCAGACTGAGCGCCTCATGTAATAAATCAACCCCTTGACGCTCGCGAGCACCATCACTGCTCTGTATAGCCGCTAGGATCAGCTTAGCTTTCAGACAGTCGGGAGAGTCCTCCAAAATACGTTGGCAAGCCTGTTCTGCTTTGCGGTGCTGGCCACTACGCCAAAGGGCCTCGGCCCAGGCCAATTTTGGCGCAACGCAGGCTGGCTTTTCAGCCAGCAGCCATTCAACCTCAGCCAGGACCTCGGCGTACTGTTTCTGGCGCAGTCGCCAGCGAGCTACCGAGAAGCGTGACACCTTCAGGGTTGGCGGAGCCTCCCCATCTCGCAGAGCATAAAGTTGCTGTAAGCTCTCCCGCAGATCAGTGTTATTTGGACTGAGCTCGTAGGCTTGCTCAAATTGCTCTATTGCGCCGCTAAGATCACCGAGCTGTTGCTGGGCCACCCCCAATCCACTGCGGGCCAGGATGTTCTCCGGATCAAGAGCCAGTACCTTCTTAAATTGCTTACTGGCGCGCGAAGCGTGTCCTTGTTCCAGCGCAGCCTGAGCAAGTAGGCAGAGCGTGCGCACATCTTGGGGGAAACGGGCTAAGACCTGTCGACAGAGGGCGAGGGCATAGTCGAAGGTTCCCAGCCTGATGGACAACTCTGCCCTCTCGTAAATCTCCTGGAGCCTCAATGTTTCTTCAACCCTCGTGTGATCAGGGACAAGGCAGTCACTGCGGTCAGCTGCCGGTAGGCATCAGCGTAGTCTGGTTTCAGTTTTACTGCTTTTTGCAATGCAACGATGGCCTCATCATAACGCTTCAACTGTTTTAAAATCACACCAGCATTGCGGTGATAAGTCGCTTCATCCATATTAAGTCTGATCGCTTGCTCATATTCGTGCAGCGCCTCCACATAGCGCTCTTGGGCCTCATAAACCATCCCCAGATCGTTATACCACTCAGCAACGTCCTGTCGTAGGGTGATAGCCTTTTCCAGCTCCTCAGCAGCGGCGTTGTAGCGTTGTAATTCACGGTAAAGTATACCGGTCTTATGATGATAGGTGGCGTTCTCTGGGTCAATCTCTGCTGCTTTCCGATACGCCTGGAGGGCCGATTCATAGCGCCCTTGCAATTCATAGACGATCCCTAGCTCATAGTGAACGCCGGCATGATCGGGGGCCAATCTTAGCGCTTCTTCCAGCTCGGCGGCGGCTTCATCCGGACGAGATAAACGCCTGTAAGACACGCCTAAGTTACGGCAATAGAGAGCCATATCTGGAGCCAGGTCAACGGCCTGCTTGAAAGCAACCAAGGCATCCTCATAACGCCCTTGATGTTCATAGATCTCCCCTAGTTGATTGTAAGCCTGGTGTAGGGTTGGATTCAGACTCAGTGCTTCGCTGAACTCGCTCAATGCTTCTTCCATCTCACCCAAGGATTTGAGAACCAAGCCGGTATCGTAATAATAAATGGCCTTATCGGGCTCTAACTCTTTGGCCTTGGCGTGGGCATGTAGAGCTCGCTCGTGGTAACCCAGCTCGTGATAGACATTGCCCAGCTCGTTGTACCAGGAGGCTATAGTCGGTTCGAGACCAATAGCCTGTTCCAAGGCACCAGCCGCTTCCTCCGTCCGTCCCAGGAGGGCGCAGACTGTACCTATATTGCGATGATAGGTAGCTATCTTGGGTTGGATTTCTGCGGCGCGGCGGTATTGCACCAGGGCTTCGACGTACTGCTCTTGGTGCTGGTAGACGGAGCCCAAAGTGTTGTGCCACTCGGCATAGCGAGGATCAAGTCCAACTGCTTGCTCAAGGGACTTAACAGCTTCCTCGTACTGCTGCAAGCGAGCGTAAAGCGCCCCTAAGTTATAGTGATAGACAGCTCTATCAGAACGCAACTGGACGGCCCGCTCGTATTCCAGAAGGGCTTCCCTATACCTTCCCTGCAGCTCTAAGACTGTGCCCAGCTCATTATGTGCTTCAGCATAATCGGCTGATAGCCTGACCGCCTCTTTCAACTCGCGCTCTGCTTCCTCTAACTTCTCTGTGTGCTTATACATCACGCCAAGCTTAAGGTGATAGGCTGCTCGTGTTGGATCGAGCTCCACGGCCCGCATATGTTCTCTTAAGGCTTCCTCTGCCCTACCTCCCAACTGATAGACTAGACCGAGCTCAGAATGGGCATCGGCGTAGTTTGGATCCAGCCGTATAGCCTCTTCCAATTCAGCCGCAGCGTCAACAAAGCTGGTTGACCAGCGTCCGGCGAAGATGCGCAACTCCCCCAATGATTGCTCTTGCTGGCGCAGTAAACGATGGACGACACCAGCATTACGGTGGTAGAGGGCCACGTGTGGGGCCAGTTCGGTAGCCCGACGATACGCAGCTAACGCTTCCTTGTAGCGTTGTTGGGACTCGTAGACCGCCCCCAACTCGTTATGAAGCTCAGCCTGGTTTGGATCCAGGCGCAGCGCTTCTTCCAATTCAGCGGCGGCCTCCTCATAACGGGCTGCTAGGGCATAGGTTACGCCCAGTCCTCGATGATAGGCGGCTGTATCCGGGCTCAGCTGAATAGCCCGCTGCTGAGCCGTTAGAGCCATGTCCAGGCGCCCGGTCTGGGCACATATAGAGCCTATCTCATAATGGGTTGCCGCCCTGCTTGGATCAAGCTCTAAAGCCCGCTGCAAAGCAGCCAGGGCTTCATCGTGGCGGCCCATCCGTGACAGGGCGATGCCGCACCGCTGGTAATACTCCGGCTCCTCAGCCTGAAGTTCTATAGCCTTACGATAGTAAGCGAGGGCCTCATCATAATGCCCTTGAGCCAGATGAACATCGCCCAGTTCCTGGTAGGCTGCGGCGTGTTGAGGGGCAGCGGCGATGGACTGCTGGATGGCCACCATCGCCTCATCATACCTTCCTAATTGCCTGCTCACCGCCGCAGCATTGCAGTGATAGGCCGGGTTTTTCGGGTCCAGATTGCTAGCCTTATGGAAGGCCTCCAGGGCAGCTCGCAGGCGACCCTGCTTTTGGTAAATCATGCCCAGCTCGTTATGCCACGCAGCGTGCAAGGGTGCAAGATTTATAGCCTCCTCCATCTCACGCTCAGCCTCATCGTACCTGCCCATATGTTGGCAAAGCAAGGCTAAATCGTGATGGAAGATGGCCACGCCGGGCTGAAGCGTAACAGCGCGGGTCAACTCCCTTAACGCCGTCTCTTTTCTCCCCTGTTGCTGGTAGACGAGACCCAGCTCATGGTGGGCCTCAGCAAAGTCTGGGCGACGGGCAACCGCTTCCTCCAGCTCCGCTGCTGCTTCGCCTTCCTTCTTCATCTGGGCGTAGAGAGCACCAATGCGGTAACGATATTCAGCGTTAGCCAAATCCAGCTCGGCCGCCTTGCGATAGGCGTCTAAAGCGGCGCGCTGGCGACCCACCTGCTGGTAAACGTGGCCCAAATCTTCATACCAGGCGGCATGGGTGGGTTCAAGACTGATGGCTTCCTCCAGATATTGAGCAGCTTCATTCAAATGCCCCAGGCGCCCCTCAGCCAGTCCTAGGACATGCTGATAGTGCGCCCTCTTCGGTTCCAGCTGAGCTGCCTGTTTATATTCGACCAGCGCTTCGTGCGTCTGCCCCTCCTTCTCGTAGAGGATGGCCAGTTCACAATGAGCAGCGGCATCATCTGGTTGCAGATCGATCGCTCTTTGCAGCTCCGCGGCCGCCTCGCTATAGCGTCCTAGCTCGCGGTAAACAACACCGGCACAACGGTGATAATGAGCGTTCAGTGGCTCCAGCTCGCTGGCCTTCAGGTATTCGGTCAATGATTGTTCCAGCTGCCCTTGGGTCTGGAAAATAGCCCCCAGTTCACCGTGCCAAGCGGAAGTATCTGGTTGGAAGCGCAGAGCCTCCTGCATCTCCTTGATCGCTTCAGTATGGCGCCCCATCTGGGTGTGTACCATGGCCAGGGCACGCCGATAGGTCCCACAATCAGGCGAGAGGCTGACCGCGCGGTAATAGGCATCAAAGGCCTCCTGTGGACGCTTCATCGCTTCGTAGACCAGACCCAATTCATAGTGAGCATCGGCGTAATCAGGCTTAAGGCGCACGGCTTCCATTAACTGACTAGCGGCTGCGGCTAACTGCCCCATTCTCCGCTGTATGACGCCGGCATTCCGGCGATAGGTTGCCTCCCTGGGCGCTAGCTCCACAGCTGCTTGATATTCGATAAGAGCCTCCTCAAACCACCCCTGCTGCTTGCAGATCTCACCCAGTTCGTTTCGCCAGTCAGCCCGTCCCGGTTCTAGACGTATGGCCTCCTCCAGCTCATTTGCCGCTTCTCGATAACGACCGAGCTTGGCCAAGGCTAAGCCAGCGTTACGATGATAAAGAGGCACATCTTGGGCAAGGTCTACGGCCTTCAAATATTGGCCTAATGCTTCGCCATAGTCCTCCAAACGGAATAGGGCCTCTCCTAGCTCGTTTCGCCATTGGGCTTGCTCAGGATTCAGCTCCAAGGCACGCTGCAATTCAGCGATGCCCTCACTCAAGCGCCCTAGTTCAGCGTAGGTAAGCCCCAGGTCACGGTGGTAGGATGCCTCCGTCGGCTGCATTTCTGCGGCCCGTTTATAATGAAACAGAGCCTCCTCGTGGCGATCGAGCAGGTTATATACGACCCCCAGCTCGTTCTCAGATTGAGCATAATCCGCTCTTAGACCGATGGCTTTCTGCAAAGCTGCGGCCGCCTCCGAAAGACGACCCAGCTTGATGTTCACCGCACCGATATTACGTTGATAGGCTGCCTCTTGCGCATCCAACCGCCCGGCCTCTTCATATTGTTGGAGCGCCTCTTCAAGGCGTGATTGCAATTCATAGATGGTGCCCAGCTCGTTATGCCAATCAGCGCGGTCAGGCTCAGCAGCTATAGCCCGTTCCATCTCAGCCGCAGCCAGATCATAGAGACGCAACTGCCGATAGACAAGACTGGCATTGCGTCGGTAAACAGCCTGATTTGGGGCCAATTCCAGGGCTCGCTGGTAGTGCTTCACTGCTTCATCATGACGCCCTTGCATGGCGTAGACGATGCCCAGTTCGTTATGAATGTCGGCATTGTTGGGATCTAAGGTGAGGGCCCGCTCAAGCTCGGCCGCCGCCTCATTTAAGCGGCCCGATCGTCGACACATGACACCATAGCCCTGATGGTAATCGGCCACGCCGGGATCGAGACGAACTGCCTGTCTATACTCGGCGATGGCCTCATCATTGCGGTTCTCACGCTCATAAAGGGTCCCTAATAGATAGTGAGCATCGGCTAAATCAGGCGATAACTTGATAGCCTCCTCTAAGTGGCTGAGCGCTTCGCCATAGCGCTTCACATGCTTGCACACGTGTGCGGCGTTACGCCGATAGAGGGCCTCCCGCGGGGCCAACTGGATAGCCCGCTGATATTCCGATAAGGCCTCTTTGTATAGTCCTTGTCGCTCATAGACGTTACCAAGTTCGTTGTGAATATCACCGTAATCGGGTCGCAGGGCAGCAGCCCGCTGCAGGGCTTCGACTTCGGCATCAAAGCGCTGCAACTTGCGATAGAGGACACCAATGTCTCGGTGATAGCGGGCCTCATGGGGGGACATCTCGACAGCCCGTCGAAATTCGGCCAGCGCTTCTTCAAATAGTCCTTGAGCCTCGTAGACCCTGCCCAGCTCATTATAGCTTTCAGCCCGATTCGGCTCCAGAGCCAACGCCTTCTTCAGGAGAGCGCTAGCCTCCTCATAGCGCCGTAAGGCGGCATAGCCTACTCCAGCCTTATGCTGATAAAGAGCATCCTCAGGCTCCAGTTCGATGGCCCGCCGGTATTCCTGCAAAGCCTCTTCGGCCCGCCCCTGTTGTAAATATACATCGCCCATCTCGGCACGCCAGGGCGCATAGTCTGGCCTCAAACCGACAGCCATCTCAATCTCGGTGGCGGCTTCGTTGTAACGACCAAGCGAAGCAGCGGCCATAGCGGCATTGCGTCTATACAGGGCTTCTGTAGGAGCCAAATCGCAGGCCTTCTTATAAGACTGCCAGGCTTTACTGTGCTCGCCCAGAACGGTGAAGATACCACCGATCTCGTTATGAATCTCCGCACTCGCTTCCAATTCAAGGGCGTGCCGTAGTGTAGCGATGGCCTCCTGATACCGCCCCAAGCGTTTTAACATAGAGCCGATGGCCAGGAAGTGCATCGCCTTCCCCGGTTCCAGTTCGGCCGCTCGTCGGTACTCGGTCAAAGCCTCGCTATGCCATCCCTGTAGTTCATAGACCATGCCGAGCTCGTGGTGAGATTCGGCAAAGTTCGGGCGTAAGGTCACCGCCTGTCGTAGAGACTCGGCTGCCTGCTCATATCGCCCCAGTCGTCTGCAAGTAACCCCGACACGGTAATGATAAATGGCTTCCTCAGGCACCAATTCGGCCGCGGCCCGGTACTGAAGAAGCGCGTCCTCGTTGCGATTACGCGACTCATAGATCAGCCCCAATTGCTCATGGGCATCAGCACTGCTTTGTCTGAAGAGGGCTACCGCCTGCTCCAGCTCAGCCACTGCCTCCTCCGACCGCTGCAACCGCCCATAGATGACCCCGACATTACGTCGGTAGGTGGCTTCGTGAGGCTCAAGCCTCACCGCTTCACGGTACTCAGCCAGGGCCTGTTCATGCTTACCCTGCAAGTTATATACATCGCCCAATTCGTTATGTATGTCGGCCCTATCTGGCTTCGACTTCACCGCCTGCATCAACTCGGCAGCTGCATCCTCATAATACCCTAATTCCTTGAACGCTACCCCCAGGTTATAATGTATCGCCGCATTGGTGGGATCATACTGTAATGCTTGCCGCCGCGACTCCTTCGGCTCATTTTGCACCACGCACCTGACAGCCAGCAGGACACGGGGGTACGAATCACCATCGCCTACAACGGCATTTAGAAAAGACCAGCGATCCGTGACAAGTCCATAAGCAAGCACCAATGGCCCGAGCCACCTCTGGCGGGCCATCTCCTCAGTCACATAACGGCCCAAATCCTCGCCCCGGGCAAATCTCTCCCGCAGCTCTATGGCTGCAAATACTTCACGCAATAGGTCATGCTTAAATTCCAGGCTATCCCAATCTCGTGATAGTCGGAGCAAACCGCTATTCAGCAAGGACTCCATCACCTGACGAACGATCCAATTCAGGCGCTGACCGGAGATGTGTTCAACGACAATCTGCCGGGCTATCTTTTGGCCCTCCCCGCGCTCTAAACTGTGTGCTTCTGCCTGTTGCATCACGAAGGCCAGCCTGGCCAGAACGGTCTCACCTAAGGAGAGGTCAAGACGATCCTCCTCAGCCACCTTCGCATTTGCCCATTGAAGCAAACTACGGGCCACCTGCTGAAGGCCGGCGCTACGGTTCTTTGCCAGGGATGGCTCGCCCTCCAGAGCCACCCTGGCCAGTTCATTGAGTATGAGTGGATTGCGTCCCATCTCGCGCAGGCTCGGATCAGCAGCGACGATCCTCGAGACAGCTTCGCCTCGCTGCTGACCTAAGCGTTTCTGTAAATAGATGTCCATCTCAGAATCGGATAGAGGGGCAATTGTTCCGACCTTTGCCTCACTGAATACTGATCGTAAGGTAGGGGAGTCGTGCAGGCGACAAGTGATAACGTAGCGATGATGGGGATGTTTCTTGATCAGGAACCTGGCCAGTAGAGTGGCCCCCTCCAGCTGGTAATGAGCTGGAATCTCACTAAGCCCATCGAACAGGAAGAGCAGGGGCTCAATCCTGAGCAGCGATCTAAGATGGAGATGAGAAACATCAGGCAAATTATAGCGCTTCAAAGCGTTCAGGAGGAGATCCTCGACCCTGCCCTCATGGAAAAAGGAGAGGGGCACAAAGATAGGGATCGGCTTGTCAGGATGAATTTTGCTTTCAGCAGAGATGCCTATCCCCGAGGCGAGGGCTTGTTCAGCATAATAATGGGCCAAATAATGAAGCAGGGTTGTCTTCCCAGCGCCTGGATCGCCGAGGATAAGCAATCTTGCATAATCGTTGAGGAGTGGCACCACGTCTCCCCCAGATTCGGGCAGGGAAACGCCCGTCGGACGGGTGTTCAGCTCCGATAACGCCCCTTCTGTCGGGCCTTCACCAGTCAGGTGTTCGCCATTGGGGGAAATGACCTTTAGCGGCAGGTAATATTGACAGGCAGTCAGATGATCAGTATCGTTCTTGACCGCTTGCAGGTAACGGTACAGGAAAGAGGGCTCAATTTCACCTTCACCCGAAGGGTTGCGGGGACGATCTCGCTCAGACTTACCTTGCCCAGGACCATTCACGGCACTTTCCCTTCAGTGGAAGCCGGTCAAAACGCAGCTATGACCTGGTCGATTTACGACCCGGAGAGCATCCAAAAGGCAATGACGCATACTGCTAGACCGATCAGACAGAGAAAGGCACCAACGCCAATGGCCGTTTGGATAAGTCGCGTGACCGCATCCACCAGGCGTGCGGCGGCCTCGATTGTCGGGGCTACCCCTTCATCGGTGATCGCCTTGCCGCTTATCTTCGCTGAGTGACTGGAAACAGTCCGCAGGGTGTCCTGGTATTCTCTGGCCAAAATCATGATGATTCCGGCCATGAAAGAGGCCAGACCGGCGCCGAAGAGGATGATGGCCATGGCTATCTTGACCCCGATCACCCCACTACCTCCAAAGGCGATGACCTGATGCCTACCCTGCTACTTTATTAGACCGAAATGCGACGAGGTAGGCGGTGCCGAATGCTACCCCGATTATAGGTGTTTTAGTCGGGATGTCAATAGCCATTTTTATTCCCCCATGTTTTGATAGGACGAGGATAGGAGGGGTAGGAGAAGCCGGAAAGAACCATACGTAGACCTATAGTCGTGGCCTGCGGCCCGACTATACGGCCCGCTGTACTGGTTACCCTACTCAGTTCTACCTGTAGCGCTTATCCTTGTCCGGGAGGTACCCGATGAGGCCAGCGCGCACGGCTTTGACCGCCGCCTGAGTCCTATCAGAGACACCCAGCTTTAACAGGATGGTCTGGACATGCTTCTTGGCCGTGTCCTCGCTGATGTAAAGTGCCCGCCCGATCTCTTTGTTGGTTTGTCCCTGAACTACCAGCCGGAGCACGTCACGCTCGCGGGGCGTGAGCTCGTCCAGTGTCTTATTGCCTGCTGGTTGCTCCTTCAGCTGGTCACCAGCTGCGTCGGCCAGGGTCATTATGGCCTCGCGCAGCAGGCTGGTCTTGATCAGCAGTCCACCGCTGTGCACTGCCCGGATGGTGTGGATCAGGAGGTCTCTTGAAGCGTCCTTGATCAGGTAGCCGCCGGCACCAGCTCTTATCGCTTCCACCACAAGGGAGTCGTTGTCGTAGATGGTGAGCATGATCACTGAGGTAGAGGGAAGTTGACCTTTGAGGCGCCGGGTAGATTCCAGCCCATCCAGTCCGGGCATACGCAGGTCCATCAGGACCACGTGCGGCTGGTACTCCTTGGCCTTGTCCATAGCCTCCAAGCCGTCGCCTGCTTCGGCCACCACCTCGATGTCTGGGACGATGCCCAGCATGGTGCGCAGACCCTCGCGCACCACCGGGTGGTCGTCTACTAAAAGCACCCTTATCTTGTCCATTTTTAACTCTCCCTAATCCTGTCCCTGTTGCCCAGGCTCGTCAGGGATACCCTCTGCCCCCCCCCCCGCCTGGGCTGGCCTCACGAAGCTTTCCCATCCTCTCGCCGCTGAGGGGTACCTCTACGCGTACCGCAGTTCCCTCACCGGGGGTACTCTGAATGTCACAAACTCCTTGCAAAAGTTCCGCCCGCTTGCGCATACTGAGCAGCCCCGTGCCCCGCCTTCTCGACGTATCCTGGGGGTTGTAGTCAAACCCAATGCCCCAATCCCGTACCTCAACCTTCACCTGGTCACCTGCGCAGGTTATCGTCACGCGGAGGCGATCGGCACTGGCATGTTTTCTTATATTAGTGACCGCCTCGTGGATGATGCGATACAACCCCATCTCGATGTCCGTGGGAAACCTGATCGGATCGGCCCGGAAGTCCACCACCAATCCTGTTTCCTGCGCGAGTTGCCGCATCTCCTGGCGCAGCGTGGCCACAAGTCCGATGCTTTCCAGGATCGCCGGCTGGAGGCTATTGATGATCTCTCGCGACTCCCGGATGGCCTGTTTTACCAGGGTGATTGCCCCAGAAAGCAGTTGCCTGGCGGGGCTGCCCTCAGGCACAGAGGCCTCCAGGATCTGAAGGCACTGGAAGATAGAAACCAAGGTCTGGGCCACCCCATCGTGAACCTCGAGACAAATGCGCTCCCGTTCTGCCTCCTGAGCGCTAAGGGTATCCCTGATGAGGTCTCGCACCTGCTCCTCTTTGTGGAGGAGGCCTCCCTGAAGGGCGGCGTTTTCGAGGAGTACAGCAGCCAGCTCCCCCAGGGCTTCAAGGAATGGCAGCCAACGAGAGAGTTCCTCGGCCTCCCTTGGGGAGACCTCGCCAGCCCCATGGAGCGAACCGACGATAAGAACGCCTCGAGGGGTTGCATCGCTTTTTAGCGGGACACAAATCAGGGGAATCACATCATTGTTTAGGCTGCAGCCCACGACTTTTTGGGCATCTGCCGCCCCCGGCAAAACCAGGGGCTCAGCCCTGGACAGCACCCAACGCGCAATAGGCACAAGATCTTCCCATGCTTTTCCCCGCCCGTATGAGGCAACATTGCGGAGCTCAGAGGTGGCTTGATCGCAAACTAGCAGGCAGGCGTAGGACGCACCAGTCTCCTTTGCCGCTCGCTTCACAATTGCTTTCAATCGAGACTCTAAGGAGTCTGCGGCGACCAAACCGGTTTGGTGCCTACGGAACATTGAACCCTCTCAGAGCTTCTGCCAAGCACACTTGGGTTAACCCGTTAGGTTACCCCCACCCGTTTGAAGATATACCTGAAGGGGGGTTGTCACCAAGGGCGCCCTGAGAAGTATAATTTAGTATAGCAAAGGCAGGCTGAAATTGCAAGACAAGTCGCCTAGGGAGCGCAGGAATTCATAAGACCTGTGATGGTGTCAGCAGGCGGTGTGGAGAAAAGGGGGGCCCTTCCCCATCGCCTTTGATACATAACCAGCAAAATAGGGGGTGATCAAATGGCTGTCGAGAAAGCGATCGCATCGTCCAGTCTGGCCGAAGTCGTTGACCGGATTCTGGACAAAGGGGTAGTGGTAGATGCCTGGGTACGCGTCAGCCTGGTGGGAATCGAGATCCTGGCCCTCGAGGCCAGGGCGGTAGTGGCTGGCGTGGATACCTTCTTGAAGTATGCTGAGGCCGTGGGGCTGACAGCGGCCGCAGCCTAGAGCAATATCACTTAAAGCGCCTCGGGGTGGCCACGCCGAAGCCCGACATGCGCAGCCTGGGCTCCCCTTGTCGGGCTGATTGAAAAAGAGCGTCCTGAGAAGATGCTGGTGGGGTATCCATTCGGTGTGGCCACCCCAAAGCGCAGAAAAAGGAGGAAAACGAGATGCCAACGCGGGAAGAGATGCACAGCCTGGCCCAAGAGATCATTGGCTCCTATGAGGCAAGAGTGGAGGGGATCGCGTCGCTTCGTGAGGAGGTCACTGCCCAGCGACGAGCAGCTCAGGCTCTGCTCCACGAGTTGGACCGGGCCCACCAAGCCATGGCCCGCCAGCAGCGGGCCGACCTGGCCAGGGGACGCGCTGACCTGACCAAAAACGAGGCGCGGCGAAAGCCCGCGGTCGGCGCCTGGATGAGGGAGGTTGCCGCCGACCATCAGGCCATGGCCCGCCGCCAGCGGGCCGAACTGGCCAGGGGACGCGCCGACCTGACCAAAACCGAGGCGCGGCGAAAGTCTGCGGTCGGTGCCTGGATGAAGGAGGTCGCCGCCGACCATCAGGCTATGGCCCGCCGCCAGCGGACCGAACTGGCCAGGGGACGCGCTGACCTGACCAAAACCGAGGCGCAGCGAAAGTCCCGAGTCGATGCCTGGATGAGGGAGGTCGCCGCCGCTCACACGGAGGCCCGGGAGGAATGGCAGAAACTGACTGCCACGATGTGCTCCAAACGAGGGGCAGCAGTGGTCGAGATGAAGCCACCAAAGCCAGCAGTGGAGGTGACCCCGGAGTTTGCCTCCCTCCGCGACCGGGTCTTCGAGTACCTAGCGAGTCATCCTGACGGCACCAGGCTGGCCGAGCTTGAGCAGGAATTTGGTCTGCCCCGCATCCAGATGGCCAGGGTAGTCAAGGTTCTGATGGACGAAAACAAGGTCGAAAAGCGAGATCTCCTCTACTTCGCTATATAGCGTGGGGAGGGGTTCCGAAGCCACGGCACGGGGGCAAACAGAAGCCAAATAGAGTGGGTGGCAACGCCGGGCAGCCCCTCTGTCGTAGTGACTTTTTGCCATTCGTGGCCGTCCAATCTTCTGTCAGGCAGAAGGAGAGGTGGGTTATATGGTAATGGAAGCGGTAGATACCCTACTGGTGCCGCGCCCCCTGCCCAATTTTGTGGAGACCTCCTTCGTCGCAGGGATCGTGAACCGGGCGCTGGCTTACATCGCTGCCGGCTTTCCCATCCACTTCCGGGGAGCCTCGGGCACGGGGAAGACGACGCTGGCCCTCCACGTAGCCAGCAAGATTGGCCGCCCCGTGGTGATGATCCATGGGGACGAGGAGTTCAGCACCTCCGACCTGGTGGGCGGCGAATACGGCTATCGCATGAGAAAGGTGATAGACAACTTCATTCACTCGGTCCTGAAGACCGAGGAGGATATGAGCCGGAGGTGGGTGGACAATCGCCTCACCGTAGCCTGCAAGTATGGGTTTACCTTGATCTACGATGAGTTCACCCGCTCCCGCCCCGAGGCAAACAACGCCCTTCTCTCAGTGCTCCAGGAGAGGATGCTCGACATGCCGGCGGCCAGGGAGGGAGAAGGCTACCTCAGGGTCCACCCCGACTTCACGGCCATCTTCACCAGCAATCCCGAGGAGTACGCTGGCGTCTACCGCAGCCAGGACGCTCTGCGGGACAGGATGGTGACCCTGGACCTGGACCACTTTGACGAGGAAACGGAGGTGGCCATAACCGAGGCCAAGTCCGGGCTGGCGCGAAGCGAGGCCGAGAGGATCGTGCGCATTGTCCGCGGCTTGAGGGAGGCCGGGGTATGCGAGTTCGCCCCCACTATTCGGGGCTGCATAATGGTAGCCAAGGCGCTGAAGGTGCTGGATGGTTCGGTAGATGCCCACAAT
>JAMCVK010000032.1:0-5144 GCA_023475225.1 Chloroflexota bacterium | reverse complement strand
CCAGCTTCTCCATCGAGCTCTGGACTTCGGCCAGGCGATCAAAGATGCGTTTTCGCCGGCGCTCAATACCAGCCAGCTCCTGTTCCAGCCTCTGCCTCTCCATGCTAAGCGCATTGTCCGCGGCTTGAGGGAGGCCGGGGTATGCGAGTTCGCCCCCACTATTCGGGGCTGCATAATGGTAGCCAAGGCGCTGAAGGTGCTGGATGGTTCGGTAGATGCCCACAATGACCTCTTCAGGCAGCTGTGCCTAGACATATTGGCTTCAGAGTCCACCAGGGTGGGCAGCAAATCCCAGACATCTAAGGTGAAGGAAGCGGTGAGCCGGCTCGTTGACCAGTACTGCTGAGGAGGATTAATCGATGCCCAGGGACAAGCAAGCGAAGGAGTACAAGTGTGAGAGGTGTGGTAAGGTCTTCACCAGCATGCTGCGCTTTGAACATCACATCGCCGCCGAGCACGCCCCCATGACGTCAAAGGACATCCGTACGACCAGGGACATCCCGCACCGGCCGCGAGGCAAGCCTTAACATCGCTTTTGCATGCCTGGCATAAGGAGGCGACATGAAGGATAACACCAGAGCCAAAGGCCTGGGTGACTTGAGAACAGTTACAACCCATCACATCCCTTCCAAGCCGCCACGGAAGGGAACAACCTACCTCGACCTTTTTGCGCTTAGCATGGAGAGGCAGAGGCTGGAACAGGAGCTGGCTGGTATTGAGCGCCGGCGAAAACGCATCTTTGATCGCCTGGCCGAAGTCCAGAGCTCGATGGAGAAGCTGGTGAATGCGGCACAGCAAGAGAAGGTCGCTCAGAGCTCCTCTGCGGAGCATGCCACAGACGAGCAGGTGGAAGGCAGGCCAGAGCGCGGAGGGCGGCAATGGAAGAAGATGCCTGTTGAGTATTAAGTGATGCCGCCAGCACATGGTGGTTAGCGTGAAGTGGCGGTATCGTACTCAGGGAACGTCGAGCAGAGGCATGATGGGAACGATGCTGGAGAGCGAAGGGTTTCACTGTGCCCTTTGTCAGGGGAAAGGCGTGCTTCCCGCAGCGAAGGCCAGGTGTCCGGCTTGTGGAGGGCGAGGATGCGTCGAGGTAACTTCTCCGGCGGTGATGTGCGCTTATTGTAAGGGGCGAGGCGAGGTCCCCGCCCGTTCTAACATTACCTGCACCGTGTGCGGCGGCAAAGGGCTGATCACCATCCAGCTGCCTGTTGAGGTCTGCCCCAGGTGTCGCGGCACGGGTGCTGCACCCAATAGCAAGCTTCCCTGTCTGGTGTGCCGAGGCAAGGGTGTGGTCAGCGCCAGTGAATATGGGGAATCTACGAGTAATAGGAGGAGAGAAGAATTGGGCTGGGTCGCCACCCAAGCAAGGCGAGCAATAGCTGAGGAAATCAAAACAATGAAAGGTTATGCTGAGAGGACTGGAAATCAGCCTGAAACCGAGCCGGGGCCAATTTCCCTCCGCCAAGTACCCGTGCTTGCCTACGGCCATGCAGCAGATGAAGGGAGAGGGGCAGGCTACGTCTGGCAGCCTCGGCACAGTAGAGAGACGAGGACGGGGAGCCCCGCTTCCGTCAGCGGCCTCGTTAGGCGCTTGATGGCCACAGAACGGGCCCGCATACTGGGTCGGGAGGCCATCGACCTGGGCCGCTATACCCTGGAAAAAAGAACCCAGCACTGGAAGGAGTCAAGGAAGCGCTTCAAGCAATGGGTGCGCTAGCTAAGCCGATGTTAGCGTTGCACTCCCAGGCGATGGAGATGCCAGGTGGCTGGTATGAATGGCCAATATATCTACGGAATCATCAGCACTAGTGATGATAAAACAGTAGACATCGCCGGACTCGGCAGCACGGGCTCGGTGCACACCATAGCTCACCAGGGCCTCGGCTGCGTCCTGAGCGACTTCTCTGGTGGAGAATTCAGCTCCATGTCAAAGGAAGAGATAGTCCAGCACCTGCTTGCCCACCAGGTGGTGGTGGAGCATGTTATGAGGGAACATACAGTGCTTCCGCTGAAGTTCGGCACGGTTCTCGCTACCCCAGACGAAGTGCGCGACCTGCTTTCCCAGGGCCACGCGCTATTTGTCGCTGCCCTGGCCTGGATTCAGGATAAAGTCGAGGTAGAAGTGGCTGCCACCTGGGACACAGAACAGGTGTTACGGGAGATCAGCGACGAAGAGGAGATCGTGCGTACCAGGGCAGCTATCGCCAGCAGACGGGGACAGCACACCCTGGAAGAGCGCATCCGTCTGGGACGGATGGTCAAGGCCTCTATGGATCAGCGGCGCGACAGGTATCAGGAGCGCATGATAGGCTTCCTCAGGCCTGTAGCCGTTGATGTGCAACCTAACGCTCTGGTCTCTGACCAGATGGTAATGAACGTGGCCTTCTTGCTAGAGAGGGCCAGGCAGGAGGAGTTCTACAACCAGGTGAGCGCCCTGAACAACCTCTTCCATAACCAGATCGACTTTCGCCTCATCGGGCCGTTGCCACCTTACACCTTTGCCACGGTGGAGGTGACCAGACCAAGCCCGCAGAAGATAAAGGAGGCCAGACAACTCCTTCACCTGGGTGAGGCCATTTCGGAGCCCGAGATCAGGAAGGCCTACCGCTGCCTGGCGGCCGAGAGCCACCCCGACCGCAGGCCGGGGGATGGGCTAGCGAAGACGCGCTTCGCCGAACTTCGCCAGGCGTCGGAGCTACTCATCGCTTACTGCCGGGGACGGGCTGAATCAAGTGGTAGCTTATTGATCAACATAAGGCGCGTAAGAGACGAAGAGATTCAGCACTTTCGTTCCGGAGAGTTTGCACCAACTTAGCGGAGAACAGATGGCTGAACTGGGAAAATACCTTTATTGCCTCATCCGCTGCCGGGAGGAACGCACCTTCAACGCGGTGGCCATGGGCAGCGAGGACAGCGTGGTGCACACGATATGCCAGGGTGATCTCGCCATTGTGGTCAGCGACTCGTTGCTGAAGCAGTATGAAAGCAGCCGGAGTAACATGATGGCTCATGAGAAAGTGCTGGAAACGGTCATGAGGGAATTCGCCCTCCTGCCGGTGAGATTCGGAACCGTTACTGATTCCACCTCTCCCAGAGAGGACATCCATAAGCTCCTCTCGAGCAAGTTTGAGGAGTTTAACAGGCTGCTAAGGGACATAGAGGGCAAGGTGGAGTTGGGACTAAAGGCCTTCTGGCGCGATGAGCAGGCTGTCTTCGAGGAGATCGTCGCTGAGAACGCAGACATCAGAAGGCTCCGCAACAAGCTTTCAGGCCGACCTCCGCAGGCGATCCATTTCGAGGGGATGCAGCTGGGGCGGATGGTCAAGGAGGCGCTGGATCAGAAGAGACGCCAGGAAGCAGCCAGAATCTTACATCCTCTGCGGCCGATTGCCCATAGCGTACGGGAGAACAATACACTGGTGGACCGGGTGATCGTAAATGCGGCCTTTCTGGTTGATAAGGTACGGGAGCCAGAATTTGACCAGGCGGTGAGCCGACTGGATGAACAGATTGGTGAACGGATAGCCCTCAAGTACATTGGGCCGGTGCCTCCCTATAACTTTGTAAGCGTCGTGGTGAACTGGGAGGAACTAAGGTAGGTTAGAGCCATGAGCTTTATCTTCGATCTGCTGACCGCCCCTGTCTTGGGCCCGATAAAGGGTGTCTACTGGCTGGCCGAGAAGGTTGCTGAGGCAGCCGATAACGAGCTGCTGGACGAAGATCGGGTCCGAGCCGAACTGCTGGAGCTCCAGGTGCGCCTTGAGCTGGGTGAGATCGCCGAAGAGGAGTACGACGAACAGGAGAGGATCCTGATGGACCGGCTAAAGGCCATCCGAGAGGTCAAGGCTGAGCGGGGCCGCTGATAACGAGGCTCACTGCCACAGCAAGAATTCATAAGAGAGAGCGTCGAACAACGAGGGTTCCAAGGGGCTGCGCCCCTTGGCAGGGGTCTGGGGATGTGCCCCAGAGCACAAAATCAAACCCGAAGGGCTACCTTGAACCCCCTGCGGGGGTTTGGGGGCAGATGTTCAACACTCTCCATAAGGAGGACTATCTATGGATATGAGAGCGCTAGCGGAACGGGCTAAGAGCCAATTGGCTGAGCTTACGGGACTGAAGCCCATAACCGTCACGGGGGCTTTCAAGGACGAGCGAGGGTGGCATATCACTCTGGACATGCTGGAGATGTCCAGGATTCCCACCGCTACTGATGTCCTGGGTGACTATGAGGTAGTGTTGGACGATAATGGCAACCTGCTGAGGTTTGAGCGCAGGAGGACTCGTCTCCGCGGCGAACCTATGGAGGCGGAGGAAAGGGTGTAGGGGCTGGGCGCGCCATTGGACTATGTTAGGAGCAGAAGCCCGTTAAGTCTGGCGAAGGATGAGCAGTGGTTGAGGAAGGTCAATATGTCTACTGCATAATTGGAACCGGTGAGGCCAGGAACTTCGGCCCCATTGGCATCGGTGGCCGAGGCGACCCAGTGATAACTATCGCTTATAGAGACCTCAGCGCAGTGGTAAGCAGCGTGCCGATGTCGAAATATGTGGTGAGCAAGGAAACCATGGTTGCTCACGAGAAGGTTATCGAGGCGGTGATGAAGGATCATACCGTTCTCCCGGTGAGATTCTATACCGTTGCGCCCAATGCTGAGGAGATCCGCGGTCTCCTCAGAAGACGCTACCAGGAGTTTAAGAAGCTGCTCCGGGAGCTGGACAACAAGGTGGAGTTGGGACTCAAGGCCCTGTGGAGGGACATGGATGCCATTCTTAATGAAATAGTGGAAGAAAACGAGGAGATCAGGGCGGTTAGAGTAAACACGCTGGCCCATTCGGCAGAAAAGGCTACCCAGGATAAAGGTGCTCTGGGTGAGATGGTCAAGCTGGCTCTCGAACATAAAAGGGCTAAGGAGAGGGAAGCCCTGCTCCAGCCGCTGACACACATCTCCAGCGAGTTTTGCCTTAACAGGACCTATGGCGATGACATGCTCATGAACGCTGCGTTCCTGGTTGATAGGGCTCGGGAGAAGGAATTTGATAGCTGCGTCGAGGGGCTGGGGGTCCACTATGGTGATAGGATTGAGTTCAAATATGTGGGCCCTGCGCCTCCCTACAGCTTCGTCAATATAGTCGTTAAGGCAAAA
>JAMCVK010000031.1 GCA_023475225.1 Chloroflexota bacterium | reverse complement strand
CCAACTTATTCATCAATTCAACCCTGAGATGAGCCTTGCTAATCAAACTCACAAACCACCAACTCACAAGCAACGTAAGGAGGCTGCCTAGTGATAAAACATCAATTAAATCTGCCCACTCCTGAGGGCGCAGCCCCCTTGGTAGGGGGCCTGGGGATGTGCCCTCCAGAGTGCAAAAAAGCCTGAAGGGCTACCTTGAACCCTCTGCGGGGATTTGGGGAGATGTTCAACCCTCTCAAGACGATGATTGACTTTGGTGGCCGATGGTGCTATAGTAAAAATAAGCAGCAGATAGCCCATAGAGACGCCCAATCAGTGATTAAGTGGCTTTTTCGGCCTCCGATTCATACTATCCCTACAGGGGAGCAGTGAACGTTAGGGCGTGGAGAGTGATCTCCACACCTGCCGTGGCGCAAAGGAGGCAGCTCCGATGTAGAGCTGCCTCCTAACCTTTTATAGAGGAAATAGCGTTCTAGGTAGACTGGGTGCTGAAATGTTTTATGATCGTGCTCTGTAGCCACTTAAGTCTACTCTAACGGCATCCTTAAGTCCGCATGAGGAGGTGATGCGATCGAGAAAAGGTACTCACCGTTTCCATCACAAATCTTCCCAGAAGGACCAAAATGATGTTTAAGGGGGTGTGTAATGAGTAGGATTCTGCGCGTTAACATGACTGACCTGAGTACGAAGTTTGAAGACGTTCCGGAACGTTATCGCTTACTGGGAGGTCGTGGCTTGACCTCAACTATCACTTGCGAGGAGGTACCGCCTACCTGCCATCCCTTGGGTCCCCATAACAAGGTGATCTTTGCCCCTGGCCTGGTCAGTGGTACGGCCGCTCCAAGCTCTGGGCGGCTCTCCGTTGGGGGGAAGAGCCCTCTTACTGGAACCATCAAAGAGACTAACGCGGGAGGTCTCGCCTCACAGAAGCTGGCTCATCTGGGCGTCAAGGCTATCATCGTTGAAGGGCAGGCACAGGATGGGAAGCTGCATATCCTCAAGGTAGATAAGGATGGCGCAACCATTCTCCCCGCCGATGGGATTGCTGGCAGGGGGATGTATGAGACGAATCGTCTTCTTTGGGAGAGGTTCGGCAAGGTAGGCATAATTGGTATCGGACCGGCCGGGGAGATGAAGCTGGCTAATGCCGGTATCTCTGTTAATGATATGGAGAACGGCCCTGGCCGTTATGCTGGACGCGGTGGGATGGGGGCCGCGATGGGATCGAAGGGGCTGAGGGCCATTGTTATCGATGATACCGGCGCGCCTGGGGTGAAAATCGCTGATCTGGAGCGCTTCAAGGCTGAGGCGAAAAAGTTAACCGATGCCCTCTTGAAACACCCTGTCACCTCTGAGGCATTGCCCAAGTACGGTACCGCTGTTTTGATCAACATCATGAATGAGGCTGGTGGCTTGCCGACGCGGAACTTTAGCGCTGGCCGCTTCGAGGGGGCGTCCAAGGTGGCTGGTGAGGTGATTAACGAATGGGTGAAAACACGCGGAGGTGAGAGCAAGGTTGGTCATCCCTGTCATCCTGGTTGCGTGATCAAATGCTCCAACGTGGTGACCTATCCTGATGGTAAATACCACTGTGCCCCCGTTGAATATGAGACTGATTGGGCCCTTGGACCAAACTGTGGCGTTGATAATCTTGACGACATCGCCGAACTGAACCGCCTTTGCAACGACATCGGACTGGATACGATTGAGGCTGGTTGCACTATCGCTGTAGCTATGGAGGGTGGACTGCTGAAGTTCGGCGATGGCAAGGGAGCGATCGAGCTACTAAAGGAGGTGGGTAAGGGGACACCGCTGGGGCACATCATTGGTAACGGCACGGCCTTCACAGCCCGTGCCTTTGGGGTGGTGCGCGTACCGGTAGTCAAAGGCCAGTCCATGCCCGCTTATGAGCCACGGGCGGTGAAGGGTATCGGCGTCACCTATGCGACATCCACAATGGGAGCTGACCATACCTCCGGCTATACCATCGCTCCTGAGATTTTGGGTGTTGGAGGCAAATCTGACCCATTTGCGGTCAACAAGGCGCAGCTTTCACGCGACTTTCAGGCGACGACGGCCTTCATTGACTCTACCGGTTACTGTCTCTTTATCGCCTTTGCCATCTTGGATATCTCCAGCGGCTTTGAGGGTGTAGTGGGTACGATTAACGCTATGTATGGGGCCAATCTAAACTCCAGCGACGTTATGGAGATGGGCAAGCAGATCATCAAAAAGGAACGGGAGTTTAACGAGCGAGCGGGATTCACCTCTGCTCATGATCGCCTGCCAGAGTTCATGATCTACGAGAAGCTACCGCCCCATAACACCGTCTTCGATGTACCTGCTGCAGAGCTCGATATGGTTTATGCCTTCTAGGCTTCCTTCGGGCAATTCTAGAGGCGCAGGGCTCGGGGTACCTCGGGCCCTGCGCCTTTAACGTGCAGGAGAAACGATGATAGAAGTTCACCTGTATGGTAAGATGCGCCGCTACGGCCAGGAGAAGGAGATCTCTCATCCCTCCGTCGTTCGGCTGGAAATAAAGGGCGAGCACTATGTCGATGAAGTGTTACAAGCTCTCGGCATCCCCCCTAAAGAGCCCAGAAACGTCTTCATCAATGGCCGCTATAAGCCGGAATGGCATAGCGAGGTTATCAGGGATGGTGATAGACTCGGCCTCTTCGGTAGCGATATGGCCCTGCTCTATATCTGATAGCGAGCATACGGCAATTCGTGCTAAAATTAAGTTTGAGGGGCCTTGTTCATTTGATAGAAGTCAGGTTATATGGGAGATTACGGCGTTTGGCGCCGCAGAGTGACGTTGACACTGATTCCATAGTGAGGCTGGGTTTTGAACCAGGACAAACCATAGAACAGGTTCTAGCCCGACTGGGCATCGCCCCCCAAGAGACGAGCAATATCTTCTTAAATGGAGAGCTCTTAGCTCTGACCCGCGAGGTCAAAGACGGCGATCGGCTGGGCGTCTTTCCCAGGGATATGGGCTTGCTCTATAGCTGGTATTTTACAAGGAAGCCTTAGAAGACCTATGATCACCATCGACGTCAGGCTTTTCGCTATCCTGCGCAAATATCGTCCGGAGGCGCCTTCCGGCGAGCTGCTCAACTTCCCGATTGAGGAAGGGACCACGTTGGATGGTCTACTAGCCAAACTGGGCATTCCAGCCCATGAGACAAGACAGGTATTCGTCAATGGCCAGCAGGCTGACTCCAACTACATTCTCCAACAGGGGGATCGGGTAGGCATCTTTCCTCCTATCGCTGGGGGACTTTTACGAGGAAGTCAACAGTGACACTCTTCGATCCGTCCAGGGGGAGACCTTTTCACCCAGATATGCCCCTAGCAGCCCGAATGCGACCATGTACCATTGACGAGTTTGTCGGCCAGGAGCACATCGTTGGCCCAGGAAAGCTATTGCGCCGCGCCATCGAGACCGACCGCTTATTCTCATCGATCATCCTCTGGGGACCACCTGGCACGGGTAAGACCACCCTGGCCATGATTATCGCTAACACTACCCGGTCACATTTTGAGACCCTCAGCGCAGTCCTGGCCGGTGTAGCGGATATCCGGAAGGTCGTCGCTGAGGCCAAGGAGCGGCGGACCTTCTATGGCCAGCGCACCATTCTTCTGGTTGATGAAATTCACCGCTTCAACAAGGGGCAACAAGATGCCCTCTTGCCCCATGTGGAGAATGGGACCGTCATCCTCATCGGTGCTACTACGGAGAACCCTTATTTCGAGATCACTGGACCGCTCTTGTCGAGGTCGCGTATCTTTCAGCTGCGGCCCTTGACAGAGGAACAGACGTTGCTCCTGTTACGCCGGGTTCTGGAAGATGTCGAACGCGGCTATGGTGGACGGTCCATAGTTGTGGCGGATGAGGCGCTGGAGCATCTGGCGCGCATCGCTGGCGGCGATGCCCGTATCGCCCTGAACGCTCTTGAACTGGCCGTGGAATCGACCTTGCCGGGGCCTGATGGTATCATCTGCATCAATCTCGATGTGGCTCAGGAATCCATTCAACGGCGGGCCATCCTCTATGACCGGGATGGTGATGCCCATTATGACACCATCTCGGCCTTTATCAAGTCTCTGCGCGGTTCTGACCCCGATGCAGCGTTGTACTGGCTGGCCAAGATGCTCTACGCCGGGGAAGATCCCGAGTTCATTGCCCGGCGGATGATCATCCTGGCCTCGGAGGATATCGGTTTGGCTGACCCGCAGGCGCTGGTAGTAGCGGTGGCTGCGGCCCAGGCGTTAGAGTGGGTGGGGCTTCCCGAGGCGCAGCTCAACCTGGCAGAGGCAGCTCTCTACCTGGCGCTGGCCCCCAAGAGTAACTCGGTGCTGGCAATCACGGAGGCCTTGAGGGATCTGGAACGGGATGGCAAGGTCGAAGTGCCAGACCATCTCAAGGATGCTAGCCGAGATGGTGCCGCGATGGGACACGGTAAAGGCTACAAATACCCCCACGCCTTCCCTGGCCACCACGTGCCCCAGCAATATCTCCCGGATAGGTTGCAGGGGCGACATTACTACGAGCCAGGTGATCAGGGTGACGAGCGACATATCGCTGAGCGACTGGCAATGTGGCGCAGGGCCCTAGACGAGGCTCGTCTTCAACGAGATGAGCCGCCGTCTACCTCACGGTGATAGTCAGGGATATCGCGGTAATGAAGAACGGATTAAAAGTACCGTCGCTATATCACGTCCGCAGTAAAATCTTCAGAGCCCCCTTAGTCGACGCTTGCTGAAAGGCTTTCACCCCATCGTCCAAGGGATAGATGGCTGTGACGAGTGAGGCGACGTCCACCAGGCGGCGTTCTAATAACCGCAGTGCGGACTTAAACGGTCCACAGCGTGACCCTACTACGGTCACCTCATCCACCACAAGTGGGCTTAGCGGGAGGAGGTCATCATCGTGAAAGGTACTCTTCACCACGATGGTACCGCGTGGCCTAACGATTGATTTCGCCAAGGCGAACCCACTGGCTTGTCCGGTGCAATCGACCACCACATCAGCGCCAACCACCTCGGCAGTGCCTAAAATGGCTGTCTCCAGTCCTCGTCGGCCAACGATGGCCAGCTTCTCAGGATGCTTCCCCAGCACTGTGAGGTGGCAGCCTGTCAGACTCAGCACCTGAGCCGCCAGAAGACCGAGCTTGCCATCTCCCAAGACGACCACTCTTTGGGTTGGCCTGATGTGTACCTGTTCTGTGATCTCCAGTGCAGCGGCCAGGGGTTCGACGAAGACCGCCTCCTCGTCTGGAATGGTAGCGGGGACTATATGGAGGTTAGCACTGGGCAAAACCAGGTAATCAGCGAAGGCTCCATCGCGTCCGGCGATGCCTAAGACGCTACGATTGAGGCAGTGCTCATGCATCCCTTGCTGGCAGTACAGGCAAGCGCCACAACCGCAGTTGATCTCCCCCACTACTCGCTGTCCGATCAGGTCGGCATCTTCGCTCCTCTCCACAAGCCCGACAAACTCGTGTCCCAACACGCCGCTGAAGCCACGATAGCCCCTGGTGATTTCGACATCGGTATTACAGATACCGGCCATCTTCACCCGTACTAGGGACTCACCTTGGCCGGGCTGTGGCTGAGGGTAAGTGGTCTCCAATCTGACCCCATCACGATAGAGCAAAGCCCTCATCGGTATCTCCTTTATCATAGGCTAAGGGGATGTCTCTCTACCGAAGCTTTGAAGGTCCACGATGGCTCTGCGATGGGTGCCCATGCCCACCTGCTTTTGTTCGTCAATGGCTTCTACCTTGAAGGTTAGCTTATGGCCATCAACGGCTACTAGTTCCGCCCGGGCGGTGACTGTCATGCCAAGTGGGGTAGGGGCTATATGCTTAATTTTGACCTCGAAGCCAACGGTCGTCTGTTCAGGAGGCAAATAGGGATGAACGGCGGCGATGCTAGCCCGCTCCATGAGAGCCACAAGACTGGGGGTGGAGAAGACCACAGCGGCTCCGCTGCCCATGTGCTTGGCTGTATTCTCATCGCTGACGATGATCTTGGCCTCACCGGTGATGCCTAATGGTAGATCGGTCATAATCTTTACCTCCATTCGCTGTGAGACGATTGCCGTCAGCATTCTACCTCTGCTTTATGGCCAGCGTCAAGCAAGGCGTTTTGAGCTGACCGCCCCGCCCTTTTTACAAATTTTTTACACTTTCACGGTATATATTAATATATATTAATCATAGGCATACCGCTACGTGGTGCTCGAGAGCAGTAGTGTAGCCCCAAGTGTGCTAGGGGAGGTGTAAGGTGCAATATACCTTCCATGATTACGCGCCGCTGGCCTACTGGTCATTGGTTCTGTTGTGGGGGCTTGTGTTCCTGATCTTTCTCGCCAGGCCGCGTGAAGATGGTCTAAGATGGATAAGCAGGGTTAGTTAGATTACCGACTTTGATAGACATTACTCCCTGTATGTAGTAAAATGACAACCTGGGTGCGCGGCGAGGGCGCACCCTAAGTGGGCCTTTGGGAGGATAGCGGGCGTGAGTGACAAACGAAGGGAAGAGAAGGAGACGATAGGGGCGGCCTTGGTGGTTGGCGGTGGGGTTGCGGGGGTACAGGCAGCCCTGGATCTGGCCGAGGCGGGGATTAAGGTATACCTCGTTGAGCAATCAGCGGCCATCGGGGGTAAGATGGCCCAATTGGACAAGACCTTCCCCACCAACGATTGTGCTATGTGTACCATCTCCCCGAGACTAGTAGAGTGCGGACGTCACCTGAATATCGAATTGTTGACCAACAGCGTGGTCGAGAGTATCAGCGGTGCGGCCGCTGACTTCACGGTTACGGTGCGCCAAAAACCTCGCTTTGTCAGTTTGGAGCGGTGTACCTCTTGTGATGATTGCGTGAAGGTCTGCCCGGTCACTGTCCCTAACCAATTCAATGCTACACTAGATCAAAGAACAGCCATTTATAAGCTTTATCCTCAGGCGGTGCCCAACGCCTATGCTATCGAAAAGAAGGGTATCGCTCCTTGTAAAGCCGCCTGTCCAGCTGGTATCAGTGTGCAGGGCTATATCGCCTTGATTGTCCAAGGGCGCTTTATTGATGCCCTCCGGGTGGTGAAGGACCGTATGCCCTTCGCCGCGGCTTGTGGGCGTATCTGCAATCATCCCTGTGAGAAGGAGTGTAACCGGGGTGTAGTCGACGAAGCAGTCTCCATAATGTACCTGAAACGCTTCGTTTCTGATTATGCCTTCAATACCGGAGCGCCTCTTCCAGAGCCAGTAGAGAAGACCAAATCTGAGAGGGTGGCCATCATCGGGGCCGGACCGGCCGGACTTACGGCGGCCAAGGACCTCGCCCATCTGGGCTATCCAGTGACAGCCTTCGAAGCCCTGCCCGTGGCGGGGGGAATGCTCAGGGTGGGCATCCCCGAATATCGGCTGCCCAGACATCTGCTCCAGAGAGATATAGATGAGATTTGCGCCCTTGGTGTGGATTTGCAGCTGAACATGGCCTTGGGCCGCGATATCACCATTCAGCAGCTGTTCAGGGAAGGATACCAGGCGATCTTCCTGGCCCTGGGAGCTCACGTCAGCCAGAAGCTGAACGTGGAGGGCGAGGATGCCATAGGTGTCCTCGGCGCTATCGATTTCCTGCGGGAGGTATCTTTAGGAACCGTTCAGCACACAGGTGAGCGAGTCGCTGTTATAGGGGGCGGGAATACGGCTATCGATGCGGCCCGCACGGCGGTGCGTCTGGGAGCCAAAGAGGTTAGGCTTGTTTACCGTCGCTCGCTGGAGGAGATGCCGGCTGATCGTCCGGAGATCGAGGAGGCAGAGGCGGAGGGAGTTAGTCTATTGCTTCAGACGGCTCCCGTGGGGATTCTGAGTGATGAACAGGGCAAGGTTACAGCTCTGGTTTGTCAGAAGATGGCCCTGGGTGAGCCTGACGAGAGTGGGCGTCGCCGTCCTATCCCTATTCCTGGCTCCGAGTTTACCCTGGAGGTTGATACGGTCATTGCTGCGGTCAACCAGACCGTTGATACAACGTCACTGCCCGAGAAGATCGTGGTTACTGCTAAAGGCACCATCACCGTCGATCCGGAGACCCTGTCCACGACCATGCCAGGTGTATTCGCCGGGGGCGATGCCGTTAGCGGCACAGCCTACGTGGTCGATGCAGTGGCTGCTGGGCACAGGGCTGCTCTCTCCATCGACCGCTTTCTACGGGGAGAGATAGCCAGTTCGCCTGTCCCAGAATCGCTCCCAGTCGTCGAATTGGGGAAGGCCGAGGCACAGCAGAAGCTGCTTAACAAAGAGATCATCCGGCAATCCTGTCCTCCTATGCCGACACTTCCCCTCGTACAACGCCGGGGCAATTTCGACGAAGTGGAGCTGGGATTCACTGAGGAGATGGCCATCGCCGAGGCGCGTCGTTGTCTTAATTGCGGGATCTGTTCTGAGTGCTATGAGTGTGTGCGGGTATGCCAGGCCAAGGCTATCGATCACGGAGAACGAGAGCGTCAGAAGCAATTGCGGGTGGGGGCGGTCATCCTGGCCCCGGGATACGAGGTGTACGAGGCAAGGTTGGCTGAGGAGTTTGGTTTCGGTCGTTACCTAAACGTTGTGACCAGTCTCCAGTTTGAGCGGTTGCTGAGTGCTTCCGGCCCAACGGCTGGCGAGGTGATCCGTCCCTCCGATCATGTCCCAGCGAAACGGATTGCCTTCTTGCAATGCATCGGCTCACGCGACAAAGAGCACCCATACTGCTCCTCCGTCTGCTGTATGTACGCCACGAAGGAAGCGATAATGGCTAAGGAACACTCTCCTGATACAGATTGCCACATATTCTTGATGGATATGCGCGCCTTTGGCAAGGGCTTTGACGCCTACTACGAGCGTGCCCGGAACGTCTATGGGATCAAGTATACCCGCTGTCGCCCCTCCTCGCTTAAGGAATCTCCCCATACGAAGAATATCATCCTGAGATACGAAGCCAATGATGGCTGCCTGGTTGAAGAGGAGTTTGACCTGGTCGTGCTCTCCGTAGGTATGGCACCGCCGCCAGGTGCGCGTGCTTTAGCTGAAACCTTCGGCATCGAGCTGAATCCCTACGGCTTTTGTCGCACAGATAAGTTGGCGCCACTTCGCACCAGCCAGGCGGGGGTTTTTGTTTGTGGCCCATTCACGGCGCCGATGGATATCCCTGATAGTGTCACCCAAGCCAGCGCGGCTGCTGCTGAGGCCTTGCGCCTGTTGGCCACGGCGCGGGGCGCTCTGGTCAGCGAGAAGGTATATCCAGCGGAGATTCCACTCGCTGACCAGGAGCCACGTGTTGGGGTCTTTATCTGCCATTGCGGTTCAAATATCGCTGGAGTCGTAGATGTCGAAGAGGTGCGTCAATATGCCGAAACGCTGGGGAAGGTGGTGCATACGGAGCGAAACCTGTACACCTGTGCCCCTGATGCCCAAGAGCGTATTCGCCAGCAGATCGCCGAGCACCGGCTTAATCGCGTCGTCGTCGCTTCGTGTACACCGCGCACCCACGAACCGCTCTTTCAGGAAACAATCCGCGAGGCTGGTCTGAACCCCTATCTCTTTGAGATGGCTAATATCCGTGATCAGTGTTCATGGGTGCACTCCGATGATCATAGAAGGGCTACGGAGAAGGCTAAGGAGCTGGTGCGCATGGCTGTAGCCAGAGCGCGCCTGCTGGAGCCGTTGACTAAAATGCCTCAGGCGATCAGTCATCGTGCCCTCGTCATCGGTGGTGGGATCTCCGGTATGACAGCAGCCCTGTCTCTAGCTGATCAGGGTTTTGGTGTCTATCTGGTGGAACAGGAGTTTGAGCTTGGGGGCAACCTGCGCCATCTCTATAACACCATCGACGGCTATGATCCGCAGACTCACCTGCGCTCGCTCATCCAACGTGTAATCGGGCACGAGCGGATCGAAGTGCTGCTCGATACAGAGGTAGTCAAATCAACCGGGTTTGTGGGCAACTTCAAGACGACCATTGAACAGGACGGCCGCCAGCATTTGTTGGAGCATGGCGCCACCATCGTGGCTACGGGTGGACGTGAATATCGTGGTGATGAATATTTGTTGGGTAAAGATAAGCGGGTGATCACCCAGTTAGACCTGGAAGAGAAGATGGCCGATCTCTCCCCTGAGGTCACGGCCGCTAAGACTGTGGCGATGATCCAATGCGTAGGGCCGGCCGGCGAGAGGGCTGGCTATTGCAGTCGCCTCTGCTGCGTCTCGGCCATGAAAAATGCCCTCCGTCTCAAGGAGTTGAATCCGGCGGCGACGATCTACGTTCTCTACAAAGATATACGCACTTATGCCTTCTATGAGGAGCTATATACCCAGGCGAGGAGCAAGGGGGTGATCTTCCTGCGCTACGATGAGGGGCAGGAGCCACAGGTACACTTGACCAATGGCCATCTGGAGTGCCTGATAGCAGACAAGATCCTGGACGAAGAGCTCACCATTGAGCCTGACTTGCTTGTCCTCAGTACGGCTGTTGTGCCTAACGAGGGTGGCGAGAAGCTGGCCCCTATCTTGAAATTGCCTCTGACCAAGGAGGGGTTCTTCCTTGAGGCTCACATCAAGCTACGGCCGGTCGATTTCGCCTCCGACGGGATCTTTGTCTGTGGCCTGGCTCATTACCCTAAGCCGATTGAGGAGTGCATCAGCCAAGCCTTGGCCACAGCGGCCCGAGCGGCCACCATCCTATCTAAGATTCAGCTGGAGGTGGGCGGACCCGTGGCTAAGGTCGAAGCGGAGAAATGTGCGGCCTGTTTGACTTGTGTGCGGGTCTGTCCCTATGGGGTGCCCATCATCAATGCTGAAGGAGTGGCTGAGATCGAAGCAGCTGCGTGTCATGGCTGTGGGATTTGTGTAGCTGAGTGTCCGGCTAAAGCAATACAGCTGGCTCATTTCCGTGATGATCAAATCATGGTCAAGAGCGAGGCTTTACTGGTAGGGGAGAAATGAGTTTTGAACCAGAGGTGGTCAGTTTCTGCTGTTTTCACTGCGCCTTTGCTGCGGCCGACCTGGCCGGGGTGATGCGCTTAAAGTATCCACCGAACGTGAAGATAATTCAGGTTCCGTGTTCGGGGCGAGTTGATGTGCTGCACATCCTGCGGGCATTTGAGGATGGTGCTGATGCTGTCTTCATGGCCGGTTGCCTGGAAGGTAATTGTCATTACCTGACGGGCAATCTACGGGCTAAGAAGCGGGTTCAGTATGTGAAGCGTCTTCTGGATAAGATTGGACTGGGGAGCGAGCGACTGGAGATGTACAATATGTCTGCCGCTATGGCTACCACCTTTGCGGAGGCGGCGACGGAAATGACGGAGCGGGCTCGCCGTCTTGGCCCTAATCCAGTAAAAAGGGTGACCGTGGTGGAGGCGGTCGCCGCGGAGGTGTAATAGCGATGATAGTTGCTGAGCAGAAGCCCTTTGAAGAGATCGAGGAGATGCTGGCTGATTATCGCCGCATACTGGTGGTTGGCTGTGGTGCCTGTGTCACTGTATGTGCGGCCGGCGGCGAGAAGGAGGTGGGGATACTATCCTCTGCCCTCCGTATAGCGGCGAAGGCCAAGGGGCTTGAAATAGAGATAGTCGAGAAGACCATCGTCCGGCAGTGTGAGCCTGAGTATGTTGAGGGATTACGTGAGTATCTTGCCGATGTAGATGTGGTCCTCTCCCTGGGATGTGGCGTAGGTGTGCAGCATCTGGCGGAGGCCTATCCCAAGATACGGGTCTTGCCTGGGCTGAACACGGGGTTTATGGGAGGCACGCGCGAGCACGGTGTTTGGGCTGAGGCTTGCGCTGGTTGTGGGAACTGCATCCTGGCTGAGACTGGTGGCATCTGCCCCATCGCACGCTGCTCGAAGAGCCTGTTAAATGGTCCTTGTGGGGGCTCACATAACGGCAAATGTGAGATCTCTGACGAGGTAGATTGTGCCTGGCAGCTCATTTATGATCATCTCCAAGCACTTGGGCTAACCTCCAGACTGGTGGAGATTAGGCCAACTAAGGATTGGGCCACTGCCCGCGATGGTGGGCCACGTAAGGTTGTTAGGGAGGATTTGCGACTGTGAAGCGGGACGATAACCCTCTAAAGTCAGACAGCAGATTGGAAAGGATCCTGCGCTCGGGCGCCTTCGCCATCACGGCCGAGCTCGGTCCCCCCAAGAGCGCCGAGGCCAGTGTAGTGTGTAACAAGGCTGCCCTGCTGAGGGGTTACGCCGATGCCATAAATATCACTGATAATCAGACGGCCATCGTGCGCCTGTCCAGCATCGCTGGAGGAACCATCCTCGTCAGCCTGGGTTTGGAGCCCGTCATCCAAATGACCTGCCGCGATAGGAATCGCATCGCTATGCAGAGCGATCTTCTTGGGGCCTGGGCCCTGGGTATGCGGAACGTGCTTTGCCTTACCGGTGACCATCAGAAATTTGGCAATCACCCTGGGGCGAAGAACGTCTTCGATCTGGATTCAATTCAATTGATCCAGATGGTAAAGGATATGCGTGATGAAGCGAAATTTCAGTGTGGCGAAACGATGAGTGTGCCCCCACGCTTCTTCATTGGTGCTGCTGAGAATCCTTTTGCTGATCCCTTTGAGTTTCGCGCTCTCCGTTTGGCGAAGAAAGTGGCGGCCGGCGCTGATTTCATCCAAACCCAACTAGTCTACAACGTGAAAAAGTTTGCCAGGTGGATGGCAATGGTACGTGATCTGGGATTACACGAGCGCGTCTTCATTCTGGCTGGCGTGGGGCCAATCAAATCGGTTGGCGTCGCCCGCTATATGAAGAACAACGTTCCTGGCTTGGATGTCCCGGATGAGATCGTCGAGCGGATGGCCTCGGTACCGAAGGGTGAGGCTAAGGCTGAGGGGATTAAGATTTGTGTCGAAATCATCGACCAGGTGCGCCAGATCGAGGGTGTAGCTGGTGTGCATATTATGGCCATCGAGTGGGAGGAAGCCGTCGCTCAGATCGCTACTGAGGCGGGGTTATTGCCCCGCCCGGTTATCGAGGAGGGCGTTCTGGTGGCCAGTGGGAAGGATGAGGCTTAGGCATGCAAGCGACGCTAACGAAACCAGTGGATGGAGATAGCCTGGTTAAGCTGATCGAGGAGTCTTGTGGGAGCAATATATACCTTTGCTACCAGTGCAAGAAATGCACGGCTGGCTGCCCGGTCGTCGAAAACATGGATTTGACCCCGGCCCAGATGTTGAGAGCCATTCAGCTGGGACGGATCGACCAGGCCCTGCGCAGCAAGACGATCTGGCTCTGTTCCAGCTGTCAAACCTGCGTCACTCGTTGTCCCCAAGGGCTTGATCTCCCCAAAATTATGGACCTGCTTAAGGTAGAGGGGGAGGCTAGAGGCATTTTGCCGCGGGTGCCCAATGTGGCTCAGTTCAACCATGTAGCTGTACGCTGGATTAAGACCCTGGGTCGCCTCTATGAGCTGGGATTAATGGCCGAGATGAATCTGCGGACACGGCGCTTTTTCAAGGATGTCGTCTTGGGTTTGAGACTCCTGGCGAAGGGCAGGCTAAAGTTGTTGCCCCCACTGGTGCGCTACACTGCGCCTGGCGTGCAGGCCCGGCCTGCATTGGAAGGGAGGATAGGGCGATTGGCCTATTATCCTGGCTGTGCTCTGCATTCCAGCGCCGTTGAGTTCGATCTCTCCACGCGGGCGGTGGCTGATCGTCTCAGACTGGAGTTGGTGGAACCGAAGAATTGGATCTGCTGTGGTAGCAGTCCGGCCCACGCCAGCGACCCTTTGCTGGCGGTCACTTTGCCTCTGCGCAATCTAGCGTTGATCGAGGAAAGTGGAGAATCACGGGTGACTATGCCTTGTGCCTCCTGTTACTCACGTTTCCGTATGGCCATCCATGAGGTGCAGACAAATCATTCCCTAGCCGAGGCAGTGCGCTCTGAGACAGGCTATAAGTATGAGGGCAAGGTAAACGTTGATCACTTGCTGACCACCGTGGTCAGGGATATCGGTCTGGAGGTTGTGCGAGGGCAGGTGAAGAAACCCTTAACGGGATTAAAGGTAGTTTGTTACTATGGTTGCCTCCTCACGCGACCACCGGAGGTGGTGGCGACCGATCATCCCGAGTATCCCGTGATGATGGATCACTTGCTGGAGGCGTTAGGAGGTAGGGCTTTGGATTGGTCCTATAAGACCGATTGCTGTGGAGCCAGTTTGATGCTCACTGAAACGGATATCGCCCTTGGTCTGGTGGAGCGGATACTGCGCAACGCCAAAGAGGTAGGGGCAGAGGCCATCGTGGTGGCCTGTCCGCTCTGTCATGCCAATCTGGATACGCGGCAAAGCCAGCTCTCTGGTGGTAGGAAGGGAAGCTATAACCTACCCATTTTCTACTTCACAGAGTTGATGGGACTTGCCTTTGCCGTACCGGCGGGCAAACTGGGTCTAACAAAGCATATTATTGACCCGAAGCCACTGTTGAAGAAGAAGGGCCTCTGGAGTTAAGGTGATCAGCATCGGTGTTGATTTGGTCAACATAAGACGGATAGAAGCAGCGCTCGCTCGTTGGGGTGAGCGCTTTGCCTTTCGGATATATACAGAGACAGAATGGCGCTATTGTCGGGGGCGAACGGCAGAACTGGCTGTGCGCTTCGCGGCTAAGGAAGCGGTGATGAAGGCGCTGGGTACCGGTCGACGGGGTGTTGGCTGGCGTGAGATCGAAGTTTTGTCTGACCGACGGGGCAAGCCATTAGTTTATTTGCATGGTCGTGGCCAGCAGCGGGCCGAACAGCTCGGCCTGAAATCGTTTGCTATTAGTTTAGCGCATTCAGAGGATTTAGCCATAGCCATGGTGGTTGCCGGTGATACTGAATGAAGATCGTGACTGCGGAACAGATGCAAGTCATCGAGCGCCAGGCTGAGTTCCTGGGAGTTGGTACGGACTTGCTTATGGAAAATGCTGGCCACGCCGTGGCCAAAGCTATTCTGAAGCGGGTCACTGATCCGCGACGGATCAAGTCCCTCGTCCTGGTCGGGCCCGGCAATAATGGCGGGGATGGATTAGTGGCGGCGCGTTACCTCTGCGAGGCCGGGATGCCGGTCGTGGTCTATCTTTGGAACCGGAACACTGCGGCTGACCCAAATTTTCAGGCTGTCCTGGCTCAGGGTATTCCGTGCATATGCGCGGCGGAGGACCCTGAGCAGAAGATTTTGCGAGACGAGGTAAGGGAGTCATCCCTGATTATCGATGCCTTATTGGGGACGGGGAAGTCACGACCGATCAGTGGCTCGCTTGCTGCCCTGTTGCGAACAGTTAGGGCCGAAAAGAGAGCAGGTTGCCAGGCAATCGCCGTAGATATACCGAGTGGACTGAACAGTGATACGGGAGCGGTCGATGAGAATACGCTACGTGCTGATCTCACCGTGACCCTTGGCTATCCCAAGATAGGGCTCTTCCTCCTGCCTGGGGCCGCCTTCGTGGGGGAGTTGGTTGTGGGTGATATTGGATTGCCTGCGGGCGTAGTGGTCGAATCCTCCCTGGAGATGCTCACTGCGGAGTGGATAAAGGAGCTGTTGCCGGAACGCCCCCGTTGGGGACATAAAGGCACCTTCGGCCGGGTCTTAGTGGTCGCTGGATCAGTCCACTATACCGGGGCCGCCTATCTGGCCTGTTCCGGGGCCATGCGGGTAGGTGCTGGATTGGTAACGCTGGCCCTGGCGCGTAGTCTGCATCCCGTCTTGGCCAGCAAGCTCACCGAATCCACCTTCCTACCCTTGCCTGAGGTAGAGCCTGGTGTCTTGGGGGTAGAGGCAAAGGAGCAGTTGCTCAGCGCAATGCTCAGATGTCAGGTCCTCTTGGTTGGGCCTGGGCTAGGACAACATCCCTCTACGGTCGCTTTGCTGGAGCAGGTCCTGCGCGCGTTGTCGTCAGCGGGCGAGGCTGTATCGCCCGATCCTATGGCTATCAACATGGTGATCGATGCTGACGGATTAAACGGCTTAGCCAGCGTCCCCGTCTGGTGGGAGATCCTACCCAGGAGGGCGGTTCTAACGCCGCATGCCGGCGAGCTAGGCCGCTTGATGGGCATATCGGCTGAGGCGGTGCAGGAGAGTCGTCTAACCGTTGCCCTGGAGGCAGCACGTCGCTGCCAGCGGACAGTCGTCTTGAAAGGCGCTTACACCATCATCGCCTCGCCCGATGGCCAGGCGGCTATCAATCCGCTGGCTAGCCCGGGCTTGGCCAGCGCTGGTACAGGTGATGTATTAGCTGGAGCCATCGCTGGCCTGATGGCGCAGGGGCTGGAGCCGCAGGCAGCAGCCATAGCCGGCGTATACCTCCATGGACAAGCAGGGGCGATGGTGGCTGACGACCTGGGTGATGCAGGGATGTTGGCGGGCGATCTTCTCCTGGCCTTGCCTAAAGCAATCAAGGAGCTTAAGCAGCAAAGCCCTGCTGAGCGAAGTCATTAGCGCATCTCGAGCGTTCCTATGCTCAGCAAAATGGTTGTGAGCTGCGACGGGGGGTCGGATCGGGGAGAACTGATTGCGTTCAGATGCCTCCGTGACAGTTAGAGGATGTTGATAAGTAGTAGTGGGGAGGGGGTATGGGGGAGGGGTATCCACATGTGGATAACTTCTTGCCCCAGGACTGGTCAAAAAG
>JAMCVK010000030.1 GCA_023475225.1 Chloroflexota bacterium | reverse complement strand
GGAAAGGCGAGAGGAGGTACTGGCCTTCGCTCCACTCACCTCTGCCCCATGGGGCGTCGCCGTACGACAATCAAGGGAGGAGGCATTTGCTTATAGTGACGCTCTGCAACAGAGGGTGCTCTTATTCGGTATCAGCGCCTTTATCCTGGCCATACTTAGTGCCTGGTTACTTACCCGTAGTGTGGTCAAGCCCATCCGCACCCTTACGGTCGCTTGCCAGAGAATCGCTGAGGGGGACCTCTCCCTATCCCTCCCACCCATACCATCCATAGGCGGAGACGAGCTACTCACCCTGGCCCACTCCTTTGAAATTATGCGAGCCAGATTAGAAAAATCTCTGGAGGAGATCCAGAGATGGACAGAGCAACTGGAACAGAGGGTACAACAGAGAACTAAAGAGCTGGAGGAATCGCAAAGGCAGCTGGTAAGTGTGAACCAGATGTTACAAAGTAAAGAACAAGCCCGCAGTGAACTTCTCCGCAAGATTATTGTTGCCCAAGAGGAAGAGCGACGGAGGATTGCCAGAGAGCTGCACGATGAGATGAGTCAGGTTCTGACTGCCCTATCTGTTGCCTTAGAGGCAGCTATCATGGCCCCGGCCTCTAAGGCAGATGACGTGAAGGCCCGCCTGGTGGCCACCAAATCATTGGTAAGTGGCATGTTGGGCGAAGTACAACGGATGATCTTAGACCTTCGCCCCAGCCTCCTGGACGATCTGGGGCTTATCCCTGCTATAGATTGGTACGCCGAGAGTCGTTTGAAAGCTAGCGGTATCCGGGTAGAATTGGAGACAGCAGGGGTCGAAAAGAGACTCCCTTCGGAGCTGGAAACGGTGATCTTCAGGCTCACCCAAGAGGCTATCACCAACATCGCCAAGCATGCCCGGGCCGAGAATGTCAGTATCAGTTTGGAATTCAAGGAATCAGCAGTGGTCATAGACATCGAGGATGATGGTTGTGGCTTCGCTGTAGACCAGGTGCTAGGTCAGCGGAAAAGAAACCAGGCCTTCGGACTTCTTGGTATGAAGGAGCGAGTAGACCTCTTCGGAGGCACGTTGTCAATTCACTCGAAGCCTGGCGAGGGAACCCGCCTGGTAGTTGAGATACCGATCAGTGGGATGGAACCATCGAATGGGGAAAATAAGGGTATTGCTGGTCGACGATCACGCCATACTGAGGGAAGGACTACGGGCTCTTCTCGCCCTCTATGAGGATATCGAGGTTGTAGGAGAGGCGGCCGATGGTCGAGAGGCCATCGTTGCTCTGCAAAAGTGTAGACCGGATATAGTCGTGATGGATATGGCCATGCCAGGAATGGATGGCCTAGAGGCTACCCGGCGTATCATCAAGAGGGAGCCAAGGGTCAAGGTGCTGGTTTTGAGTCAACACGATAACCAGCGCTATATTCTTCCTGTACTTAAGGCTGGGGCAGCAGGCTATGTCTTAAAGCGGACAGTTGGGGTTGAATTGGTCACCGCCATACGAACAGTACACCAGGGTGAGTGCTTTCTGCCCCCAGCCGTGGCTAAAGAGGTGCTGCGGAACTATCGTCAACCTCAGACAATGGCTATAGCTGAGGCTGATCAAACCCGGCTTACTGAGCGCGAACGGGAGATCTTGAAGCTGGTGGCTGATGGTCGCACAAGCCAGGAGATCGCCGAGCTTCTCTGCCTGAGCAAGAAAACGGTTATGTGTCATCGGGCTAACATCTATGCCAAACTGGGCACCCACAATCGCAGCGAGCTAGTGAAACAGGCCCTACGTTTCGGGCTCATAGATTTGGATTCATAGGTATTCATAGATTAAGACTGAAGATCTCCCCCAAACCCCCGCAGGGGGTTCAAGGTAGCCCTGCGGGCTTTTGTTGAATAGAGGGGGACACCCCCTCTGACCCCCGGCAGGAGGGCTTCGCCCCCTGCACTCCCCATCAAGGCGGCTCGGCGGTCTTTTTGTATTTTGGGGCACATCCGTCCAAAAACCCTGCCGAGGGGGCTATGTCCCCTTGTAACCCCCATTATCGATTTAGGTAACACAGCTATTCGAAATTAGATAACCCGTAATTAGATATTAGAATCTTTTACCTATTCCTTCTTTCCGAGGCGTGCCTTTACACTAGGGATGGAGTTTTGCGGCCTCGGAGTAGGAATGTCGAAGATCAAACCAACAATCCTTATCAGCGTCGTCCCGCTACTATTGTTTTTCTCGGTGGGGGCCTTTATCTATACTGGCACACCCTCTTTTTGCCAGAGTTGTCATGAGATGTCCTCACTACATACGACCTGGCAACATTCCAGCCATGCCCGCTTGAATTGCCTGAGTTGCCATTCCGAACCAGGAACAATTGGGGAGATCAAAACACACCTGGCAGGCTTGGAACAGGTGTACAAGCATTTCACGAACCTGTACATCAAGCCCATCAAGGCTGAGGTTACGAACGACGTATGCCTCGATTGCCATAAAGGGATTGAGAATAAAAACACAGTAGGAGATATCGTCATGGTGCATGGTCGGCATTTGAGGAAAGAGGTGAAGTGCACCGGTTGCCACGCTTTAGTCGTTCACAAGGATACTAAACTGCTGGTCAAGAGCCCCAGTGAGGTGGACTGTATTCAGTGCCACAGTCAGAAGGATGTCTCCATCGAGTGCATCACCTGTCACAAGAAAGCACCAGTCCTAGGCCGTACTCGTGGTTAAAATCTCAGCTATCGAAGGCATCCATAGGGATTTGGGATAGGTTATGTCTAGATTGGGAAGATACAGTCGAATACTTATAGTTGGGGCTCTGGTGGTTGCGAGTTGGGTAACCTTGAACCTGCTCACTTACTCTACTGCCCTGGCTGAGAGCGGCCTGTGCGCGAACTGCCATTCTAATAAAGAGAGATTGCAGGGATTAAGCAAGCGATGGGCAGAGGTATACGTGGATATCGAAAAGTATCAAAAAGATGTACATGGCCGCTTCGCCTGTACCACCTGCCATGGGGGTGATAAGTGGGAGGATTCTCCAAAGGCGTGTATAGACATAGCGATGAAAGATCCTTCCGATCCACGCTTTGTGAAAAATACCTGTGGCAGCTGTCATCCAGATATCACCGCCAGATACGCCATATCCTTGCACTCCACCCTGGAAGGACACAAGGTAGCCCTTGTGGATCTGATGGGGACGGAAAAAGGGATGGAGAAGTTCAAAAATTGTAGCAGTTGCCACGCCAATTGTTCGGATTGCCATGTCAAGAAACCCAATGAGCGAGGGGACTTAGTGCCCGAAACGGAGTCGCACGCCTTCACGGCCCGACCAGCATCGACCGTCTGTGGCGCTTGCCATGGGCAAACGAGTACAACGTTTGGGGGACTGCCGGGCAACACCAAATATGGCCCAAGTGTCATGGCCCAGGCAGGACTGGAGTGCTTCGATTGTCATACAGAGCGGGAGGTGCACAGCACAGGCCGACCGGTCAGTTTTATCAACGAGACACCTAAGCCCACCTGTGAGGAGTGTCATAATAATCCGAGACGTCTTGTTCGTACAGCGGTCAGTGTGATTGCTCCTCAATATGATCCGCAAAATACAACCCATGTTGTACACGAAAAGACGCTCGATTGTGTGGCCTGCCATACCGGATGGTACGCTAACTGTTGGGACTGTCATCAGGGCAAGGCGACGGTCAAAACATACGATAAATTCTTCCTGGCTAATAACCCCTTAACCGGCAAGGTCCACACAGCTGCTCACTCGCCTGTGACCTGGGAATGGGGAGGGATAGCTCCCGATGTCGGTGGCTGGGCCATAAAAACGCGTCATAGCTTCGGTAAATCGCAGACCTGTGAGCGTTGCCATACGGACAAGGAGGTCTATATCCAGGGAGTAGGGCGAGAGGCTCCCTTTGTGGGGTTCTGGACCAACCAGAGAGGCAAGGCTTCTTTTGTGAACGAAAAGGTGGTGGGCCAGATAGTTATCGACTTAGCAAAGTTTAAGGCTGATGTCCATAAGGATACCACCTGTTCGGATTGTCATAGCTCCTTGAACGATGATGTTTGTGCTGCTTGCCACGAGAAGACCCCCAAGAGAGGTGCTACCTTCTTGCCCCCAAATGCTGATTGGTCAAGGCTGGCATATATGGCGGCCAACCAGGATATTTCGAAATCAAGGGACCTTATCCAGAAGGCCGCTCAATCAGGGATCAATATGGCTCAATATGCAGCGCAATTCGAGGCAGTTAGGAGTGAGTATCTGGAGGTCTCCAATGAATTTCACGGCAACCCAGGCCCAGCGCAGGTGAAGATGCCGCAGATAGCTGTCAAGGCGAAGGATTTACGCCTTTCTTTGGAGAAGGTGATAGGACAGAAGGAGGGACAAAACAGGGTAGCCCAGGTGACTGTATCGCTCTTGGTTGGGCTGTTAGGATTCGTTGGGATGTTGTACTACACGACAGGACGGAAGGGAGGTAAGTAAACGTGCAAACACTTATGAAGGAGGGGAAAACCACCCTGCTTTTGGCTGTTGTCTTCATCTTTGGCGTGGTGACTGGCTCAGGAATAGGCATCGTTTACGGAGGTCTCACAAGTCAGGTACATCAGTCGCAAAAGGCCTCGGATTGCGAAAATCAGCTAAGCACTATCAGGGATAGCTATCTCATCTTAGTGCGAGAATACAATAAGCTGCTAGCCTTAAAATCTGCGCCAGCAGCGGTGGGGCAGCCCTCAGGTACGGCTCTGCCGATGCCGGCTATCACTTCTCCCTCTCCCACCCCTAAGGCAGCCGCCACGCCAACCACTGCTCCCAGCGCAGCGCCCTCTTCCGGAGGAGCTGCGACCCCTACACCCACTGCGGAGGAATGTGAATGCTAGTCGACGCTGCAGCGGAAATCGCCAACCAAAAGGTCGGACCCCGCCTAAGGCGGGATAAGCAGCGAAGCCCTGATGTGGGGTTCAAGAGAAGCGATTTCTCAAAAATTTGTCGGGAAAGGAGGTGAAAAATGATGCGTACAAGAAAAACTAGGTATCTACTCGTGTTCGTTTGTCTGCTGGCCCTCTTCGTCCTTTACCCTGTCCTACCGGCCAGTGCTGAAGGGCCGGTACTGATGAAGCCACCGGCGAAGGATGCAGCAGTAGTCGTCAGTATGCCAGGGTTGCCGATCATCCCAGCCAAGAACCTGCTCAGGGATGTCAATGTGGGTCCGGAGGGTCTGGTCATTCGCCAAAGCCATGTCAAGGATGGTAAGATCATCATCCCACCGGCCGGGCTATACTACGACATCCGCGTGTCGCTGGGTAGGTCACTCCTGAATGATCCTATCCTTCTCCTGGGTAAGATTTACACGCTGGTGGATACGGGGAATCACCTGGACGTCAAGAAGAACTTCACCCTGAAGCCGGGTGAGCGGGCTCTCTACGGTGATGGCAGCCATGCCCTGGAATGCTCCATCTCGACCAGCTTCTTCAGCCTGATTCCAGAGGCGAGCTTCAAAATCTTGAAGCCTTCAGGTAACTATTTCGGGGCGGCGTTTGGTCCAGTGACGACCAATCCATCAGTCACATCAGCTCATACACTGGCCCAAGGCACAAAGTTCCCCGAGGGGGCGCTATCGCCCGATCCAGCGTCGTGGACAACCGTCTTTCATGGCTCTAACGTGGCCGTCAATGAGCTAACCTATCTTGTGGCCAAGGAGGTCAGCAAGACCCAGTCCACTGTGCTGGAGTGGGGCGCTGGCGCTATCGATTGGGTGGCGCTCACGGCTGATAAGCCCATCGAGGCGACGTTGGGCGCCGGCGAGATGGCTAACCTTGGCCAGTACAAGGTGAAAGTGGTCAAGGTCGATGCCGGAGCTAAAACGGCTGAAGTGCAGCTCCTGGGAGCTGACAACAAGGTTCTGGCAAGCAAGACCCTTGGTCCGTTGAACGAGCAGGTGCTCACCCTCCTGCCTTCGGATCCAGTAGCGCGTGAGACGCTGATCTTAAAGCATGGCGATGTCCAGGTCGGGCTTGATGCCTTTCGCAACCCCTTCAAGGGGGATAAGGTGGCGTTGCTCGGCTATACTGGCGTGTTCAAGATCGACAATGCTGCCCCCTGGAAAGATGATCCCAGGTTCTTATTGCGACCGGACACCTGAGCGCACTGTTGGCTGCTTAACGAGCTGATACTGGAGAATAAGGACCAGATCGTGCTCGATAAGACCAACAACGTGTTTGTTGGGCCGCAAAATTACTTCAAGATCGTCATTGACGACTTCAATGGCACGGCCGTTAAGGCCTGGCACATTGAGGATTCCAAGGGCAGCAAAACCGCTAACCTGGCCAGAGGCAAGGGGAACCACATCGACGTTCTAGTCAGTCGGGCGAACGGCACTGTTGGTCAATTCGTCGGAGGAATGGCCAGCCAGCTCTACGATGCGGCGCAGGCCGAAATCGTCAAACTGCGGGCCGAGGCGAGTAAGGCTCAGACGTCAGGGACAGAGACCGAGAAGGCATTAGCCGAGAAGGATACAGCAGTGAAACGGGCGCAAGACGCAGCCAAATCTGCTCAAGAGAAGGCTGCCCAGCTCGAGAAGACGGTGAAGGATCTCCAGGAAAAGGAGGCCGCTCGGGCCAATTACGTTCCGCTCACTGTGCCCATAGTCGTAGCTGTGGTCGCGCTGATCGCCTTAGTCGGTCTATATCTTGGTCTGAGACGAAGACCGGCTTAATCGCGCAAAGATCGCTTGTGAAGCAGGTAGGATGGGGGGTTATCTCGCCTCCTACCTGCTTTTGTTATTCCCCACCTAGTGTTATACTTCTACATGAATCGTAGGGGGCGGAGCCAAATGACAGCACCCGGTTATAGCAAACAAGCCCTTCCGCGGAAGGGCGCAAGGGAGTGGCAACCGCATAAATGGGGCTATTCTCTAGTCAGAATGCTGGCTGCGCCGCTCTTTAGGTTCTATTGCCGCTTGAGCTGCCAGGGCGTAGAGAATGTCCCCAAGCACGGGTCCTTAATCCTAGTGAGTAATCACCTCAGCGCCCTGGATCCCCTTGTTCTCGGCCTGGCCTGCCCCCGTCCGATCAACTTCTTGGCCAAGAAGGAATTGTTCCGCATCCCTGTGCTCTCCTTCCTCTTCCGGCATCTGGGCACCATCCCGCTCGATCGGGCCACACAGGACATCGAGGCGGCACGAATGGCCTTCCAGGTACTTCGCCAGGGTGGCATTCTAGGCATCTTTCCTGAAGGTACCCGCAGCACCAGCGGCGAGATGCGCCCCTTTAGAACGGGCGTGGCCAACTTCGCCCTTAAGCTGAAGGTGCCTATCCTGCCAGTGGCTATCGTTGGTACGGATAGGGCCATGCCCAAGCGTTCCATCCTCCCGCGTCCGGCCAAAATGGAGGTAAGATTTGGCCCCACCTTTGAGTTGAGTCAGTTCTACGATCGACCCCGAACACCAGGGATTTTGAACCAGAGCACCGAGATCATCCGCTCTCGAGTTGCCATTCTACTGCGCCAATAGGCATCCGTACGCCGGAATCATCTAAGCGGGAATAGCCTTTCAAGACTTACTTTGTGCTGGTCGGGAAATCAGCCACTGACCTTCCCCAACAAATGCCACACCTGCTTGCTCGATAGAATCCATCTAATAATTGGCTAGCGAGTAATGCTTATATCTTCGCCCAGGAGACGATCCCCCCGGTGATTGCCCTGATCATCACGGATAGACAACCGTTGCAATGTAGGGTAAAGGTAGAGGCCAATTTCAAGGGTGTACTTTCCCGGCGGTGTGGCTGGATCAATGAATAAGCTATACTCATCGTTGATTATTTCTCCTTTCTCCCAGATGGAGGTAGGATATAATCCCTCTCTCGGTTCAGCATCCACCTGGGCAACCACCCTCTCCCTTTCGTCTAACAGGTGGACGAATACGGTATAGTTATCAGTGATGGTCGTTCTGGCCTGCCAGTAGAGCGTCAAAGATAGCATTTCGCCAGCCCGGAACGCTTTTCTTCCAAGATAATAGCCCAGGAGAGTGATCTTATTATCGAAATTGGCCTCTGTCTTGTAGTTAGGCGACGCTATCTCTGCTGGAAGAGGCACCTTGATCCAGCCCAGGACAGCTCGGTCGGGATAGTCTGAGCCGCTAACAGTCCTCAGCCGAGTGAGGTCGGGGAAGGTATAGCAACCAAGTACAAACCAGTACTGGCCAGGCAAGGTATCCAGGGGAATGGTGATCTCACGGACATCGCGAATGAAATCTCCCTTGCGCCAGACATTGGTTGGATAGCGGTTGCTCGCCGGTGGCCCATCGACCCCTCCTGCCTTCTCCTGCTTACGATTCAACAAATGGATGAAGATCATATAGTCCTTATTTATATCAGCCAATGCCTCCCAGTACAGGGTCAATTTGATCATTTGCCCTGGCTGGACTTGGCGCCGATCCAGGCTATAGCCATGCAGCGCGATCTGATTGGCGAATTTGACACGATGATTGTGCTCAATCGCTTGAAAATCGAGACGCGACATTATCGGTAAAGGTGGAGGATACGCTGGAAGTATATAAAGAAAAGGAGAGACAGCGCTGAGCAGAAATAGAGCGAACCCTATACTGCCGATCAGGACACGACCTTTAGAACGAAAGAGTTCCCTCAGTCCGAGCTGAAAGAGGATGGCAAAGGCGGGTATAGCCGGATAGAGGTAACGCCCGTGTTCTATGCCTTCCCCATAGGCGCTGTAGGTGAGTAGATCCCTGACCATCGTCATCCCCAGGACGAAGACCCACCAACCAAATAGGGTGATTAATCCTAAGCGAGCAGCCGCATTTATATGGGATTCCCCCCTCTCTCTGGCCAGAAAGAGCAGGAAGCCAATGGTGGCTACCACTGATAGGACACCGAGAGCGACATAGACCACAGGGTGAACAAACACGTTCTGCCAGCCGAAGACGCCCCAGAAGGACTCGAAGAGCGACCAACTGAAGGCCGCTACCCGATCTTGTAACAACAGGTTTCCCATCACCTTCTCCACATCTACTGGTGGTACGTTGCCGTGAAAAGCATCGCGATAGAAGAGGGCATTACGTACATACCACCAACTAGAGAGAGTCAGGGCGACGCCAAAAGTGATGCCGCACCATCGCCAAAAATCTCCGAAGCGACCTCGCGGCAGGGTCAGCGCGGCCAGAACCAAGAAGGTGAAGACGGCCAAATAAAGGGCGTTCTGCTTTGTAAGCAATCCCAGACCGATGAGAAGGCCAAGGAGCAGGAATATCTTCGCCTGTCTAGCCCCCTTCGCAATCCTGATAAGTAAGAGTAGGGCCAGGGCACAGAGCATGACGATCAGGTTGTCATTATTGACGGCGGCATGCATAAAGATATAACCGGGGATAAAGGCGTTCAGCGCCGCAGCTCCTAAAGGTATAAGCGGCTCGGTGGGAAAGAGCTCTTTGGCAATATAGTAGGTACAAACGATGGTGATGGCTCCCATCAGCGTGGAAAGAAGACGAACGATATGGACAGCCAGGGGTAGATTATGGTAAGGAAATACTTCATCTTCGGTGTGGACAGCGACGCTGTATTCCTCCGGGGCCCCAGGCCATGTTACATATGGATTAGACTTCAAGCGCGCTATATCGTCAGTATCAATCCAAAAGGTAGCCAAGGCGCCCAGTAGGTAGTAAAGCGGCGGCTGCCGGCTCTCCTCACGCCGGTTGATCTGAATGGAGGGAAGGGGGCTAGAGGGTAAAGTCCGCTCCTTCGTTAGATACCTGATGTACCAGAAGTGCTCAGGTTCATCTGGTGCCTCCCAAATCGGCACCGTCATATTATAAACGAGGCCCAAGGCTACAAAGACCACTAAGATTAAGGCCAGCCATCGACCATATCCCATTTTAGCCGCCTCTGTGGCCATAAACCCTCATCTAAACCTAATATAAGGACACTGTGATACCCTACCGACGGTAAGGTTCAACTGACTGCGGAAGGAGCAAGATACAGCTTATAACCCGCCCCGGGAAAACCAGGGACTTATGGCGAAGTATAACATAAAATGGCTAGACCTTGAGCACTAAGGTGGCGTAGTAATAGACAACTGGCATGCTAAATAACAGACTATCAATACGATCCAATAATCCACCGTGACCGGGGATGATGGTACCACTATCTTTAGCATGGACGCTTCGCTTCAGCCATGATTCAGCGAGATCGCCCAGGATAGCTGCTATCCCAACGGAGATGCCAAGAACGACACGGTGAATCAGCGGCATCCAGATGAATTGGGCGACTAATAATGTAGCTATAACAGAGAGGAGAAGCCCACCATAAACACCTTCCCAGGTTTTCTGCGGGCTGATGACCGGTAGCAGCTTATGACGTCCAAACATCCTCCCAGCGCAGTATGCCCCTGTATCACATCCCCAGGTGCTCAGAAGGGTCAAGGCTATCCAGCTCAGTCCATTGGGCAGATTGGGTATAAGAACAGCGTAACGCAGTAGCCAACCAACGTACAGTACCTCGGCGATAGTCAGGGCCCAATCCACCAATGCGTCGCTGATATTCTCTGGACGAAGAGAGAACCAGATGAGTGTCAGAAGGAGCATTGTCGTCACCAGAGGGGCAAGAAGTCCTCCGCTGATAAAGGCATCGAAGATGAGGGACAATGCCAGTGGCAAAGCCAAAACGAAGGCTGGCTGGTAGCCATTATTCCGTAACATATGATCCATTTCATAGGCGGCGATCGTCGCGACAACCAGGATAAGGGTGAGGAGGATAATACCACCCATATAAGCCGAGAGGGCCACAACGGGTATCAGGATCAAGGCGCTGAGAAGGCGACGTCTTAACATAGTCCTTTTATCTCCTTGCGCTCACCAGTCGCCCGGTGTATACTTTGCTTGAAAGTTAGCCTGGTTCCGAGGGCCAGCGTCGGTGCGCTTCGTTGCATAACGGTGGTTAGTTATCTGTATCATTCCCAGAATAGTCCAGTTCCACTGTTGTGAGGATCAACCTTGATCTGGTTAACCTACTTATCTATCGTTGTTCTCTCCTACCTGATTGGCTCTATTCCTGTCGGACTGATCCTGGGTAAGCTCCTAAAAGGGATCGATATTCGGCAGTATGGCAGTGGCAAAATAGGTGCGACAAACGTACAGCGTACCCTTGGTTGGGGCTCTGGCTTATTCGTGCTCCTAAGTGATGTAGCAAAGGGGCTGCTCAGCGTCTTACTAGCTCGGCTGCTCTTATCCGCCGCTGGACCGGCGATAGAAATGGGAGAGGTGATGGCTGCCTTGGCGGCCATCGTTGGCCACAACTGGTCATTATATATTAAAGGGTACGGTGGGCGTGGCGTGGCCACTGCGTTAGGGGGTCTTGTAATCATTTCTCCTCTTACCTGTGCCATCGCCTTTCCTCTGGCTATCCTGTCGATCATCGTCTCCGATATGTCCTCCGTGGGCTCGTTGGGTGGGACGGCTGCAGCGCTTGTTATTCTTCTCATACTTACAGTCTTAGGCTATCAACCGCCGGCCTACGCTATTTTTGCTGTGGTGGCCGCTGGACTGATCTTCTTCCAGCATCGCGACAATATTCAGCGCATCCTCGCCGGCCGGGAGCGGAGGATCGGGGTCAGAACAAAGCTGGTCACCCTGGTGCATAAGCCCCCTCAACTGTAGAATATATCTTGCTTCGCTCTTATTCTACTAGATAGAAGACGCGGCCATCTCCGCCGGATCGTTACCAGGCAGCGGCGTACTCCTTAAGTGTGATGGGCAGAAAGGTCTTAACCAACGTTGGCAAGAGCGGTGCCGACGCGCTTGGGGAGATCAGGAAGGGCTGGTAGTTCACCTTTCCCAAATCGAAGTCATCGTAGAAATCATAGATACGCTCGCCGATAGTAGCTGTCTCTGCTGTTCCCCAGTAGTTATTGGTGGCATCGATGTCGGACGTCGTCTCGTTACGAATCTCCCAGTTATTGTTCTCCGCTAAGTTACTATTGTTGATGATAAGTCGTCCACTAGTACTAGCCAGATGAATATTGCCACCTTTGCTATCGAGGTTGGTATTCTTAACCAATGTAGTGGCTGTAATGACTGTATTCCCCGTCAAAATATAAATTCCGCCCCCGTATGGGGCAGTGTTGTAGAGAATGCTGTTATTTTGCAGCGTTGTCGTGAAGGTATGGGAGGCATTTATAGCCACTCCACCTCCCCCAAGTGTGGCCGTATTGCCCGAGATCGTATTACTGCTGACAGTTACCTTGCTGGAGTAGCCAGAGCTGAGCCAGAGGAAAATGCCACCACCGTATCCACTTTGATTACCGCGAATGGTATTATTACTTATCGTTAGCTCCGTTATTGGCGTATACCACCTAATGCCGCCGTAGGTGTTTCTCTCAACAGTATTGTGATCAACAGTGACCACATCCCCCCTCGTAGGATCGTTAGTCCGAAATCCGATACCGCTACGAACATTATCTTGGATAATATTGTTAGCAATACTTGGCGAACCAGAATCAACATAGAGCCCTTCCCCCTGATTACTGCTGAGGGTATTGTACTTGATCAAGGGAGAACCAGCGCTAACCTGGATGCCGTTCTTTCCATTCTCACTGATAACATTGCTGCTAAGAGTAGGTGCACCACCAACTACGTTGATGCCGTTATCCTCATGACTGCTAATAGTATTATTGCTTATCACAGGTGAGCCAGTTTGCACCTCGATCCCACTGCCGGCGCTGTACCTTATGGTACTGTGGCTGATGAAGGGGGCAGCGTGACCCAACAATCTTACTGTTGCCCCACCAATCCCACCATATTCGGCGGTCACATATTGAAGAGTAGAGCCGTCAATATAGCGGCCATCGGCATCAAGGGTCGCCGGTGTACTGTTTGCCGAAAAGCGGATATAGCCCCAATCCCCCTTGGCCGGCTTAACCTTATTCGAGGTGAAGGTAACGTGGTCATAAATCGTGCCGATAGCCTTCAGCGTGCCATCAACCCTGATGTAATAGTCTCCATCGAACTTCACTGTTACCCCTGGTTCGATGGTAAGAGTCACCACTTTATAAGTGATAGTATCGCTGATAATAATATTACCGGTGACGATATAGGGACTATAGGCCATTGTCCAGGTAGTATCGGATGCAATGATGCCCTTGACATAGGTTGGCCCGGCTGCGCTAGATAGACGAGCGCTTCGGCCAAACAGAAGGATCAATAAGAGGGCAAGGGCCAGAGAAGAGGTGAGAAGGATGGCCATGGAATGGACGACAAATAAGCGGGGAAATTTGGGTGTCAGCCAACCGGAAAAATACTTCACGGTAGTCACCTCCGCTGGCCTGCTCCTTACGGAGTATTAGATCTTTCCAGACGTGCGACCCAATAGTACAAGCAGCAGCAACTGGATAAGGACAGCTAAGCGTTTCCCTGCAAGCCTAGCTCCTTGGCGATCCCCTGCATGGCGGCGATGACGATAGCCACATGCTCGTCAAAAGAAATGCCCAGTTCCTCTGCCCCTTTGACTAAGGCTTCCCTATCTACCGCCCTGGCAAAAGCCTTGTCCTTCATCTTTTTCTTCACGGAGGAAACTTCTACATCCATTATACTTTTGGATGGCCGAACTAGGGCCACCGCAGTGATAAAACCAACCAGTTCGTCCACAGCGAATAGGGCTTTATCCAGAGGGCTTTTTCTGTCCAATCCGAGGTGCTCGCCATGAGCACGAATGGCATAGACAACATCGCCCGGATAACCAGCCTCCTCCAGGATTTGGCTCCCAACGGCCGGATGTTCTTCCAGGCTGGGATGCAGCTCGTAATCAAGGTCATGCAGGAGTCCGGTTATGCCCCATTTTTCCTCGTCGGACTCAAGGCGGTGGGCATAGGCGCGCATGGCTGCCTCAACGGCCAGGGCATGCTTGATTAGGTTATCACTTTTAGTGTACTCCTTGAGTAGCGCGAAGGACTCCTCTCTGTTTATAGAGCGGCTGTCCATAAAACGACTATCCTTTTTATAGATTTTTGCGGCCCAGGATGATTTCTAGCTGAGCTGCCGACATCCAGTGGGATGCCAGGGCCATTGTACAACAATCGACCATCAGCGTCTAGGCAAAATGGCCAGGGGCCCGTCTTCAATCCCTTGCTTGAGCTCTCACCCTACAAGGAAGTAGTCTCTGCGCAGCCACCGGATGGATATTGACATCTTTCTGTGGCCTATTCTATAGTCAGGATGAGAGGGCGAAACGTTTCGAAGAATAGCGTTGACCTATGGTCTCTGTCTATCAAAGTGGGGTGTACCTTGTTAACCGCCTTTTCCATCGTTAAACGGGCTTTAGCCTACCCATTAGCCAGCAGCTTCATTCTATTAACTTTTGGGATGTTACATTTACGTCTGCAGTTTCTTCTTGAACATACTATCGGTGAAAGGATCATCGGCCCTCTATCTAGCCAGGCAGCTTCGCTTATTTTGGCTATCATACTTTTCTTGCCGTTAATCTACGTAATTATATCGACCTTCAAGGAGGCTCTAAGAGACCAACAAGCAGCGCGCTATTACTCGGTAGCTGTGACGATGGCTCTAGAAGCTGAGCGAAAACGTCTCTCTAGGGAATTGCACGATGATACGGCTCAAGCATTGGCCGGACTCGTCCGCTGCATAGAGCTCTGTGAGAAGGAACTAGGCAACAACCTGGCCAAGACACAGCACCGACTACAGGAGCTTAAGGGACTGGCCACCGAGGCTTTACAGGGTGTGCGTAGACTCAGTGCTGATCTTCGCCCGGCCATTCTCGACGACTTGGGTCTGATCCCAGCCCTTGACTGGCTGACATCTGAGATCAAGAAACGGGAGGGGTTAACTGTCTATTTGGAGGCTGACCACCTGGAGCAACGGCTAGCCCCAGAGGTTGAGCTGTGCCTGTATCGAGTGGTACAGGAGAGCTTAAATAATGTCAAGGAACATGGAAGGGCGACAGAGGCGATAGTACGCTTGTATACCGAGAGTGGTAGCCTTAAATTGGTTATACAAGATGATGGACAAGGTTTCGTCGTCCCTAAGAGTAGGTCAGCCCTGCTAAGGAGAGGGCATCTCGGGCTGATCGGTATGCGGGAAAGAGTAGAGCAGATGGGAGGATCATTTTCTATACGCTCTAAGCCAGGCGAGGGTACTGTAGTAACAGCCATCATTCCTTTAGAGATGGGGACAGATGATCAGAGTGATTCTGGCCGATGACCACGCTGTTGTGCGTGAGGGAACACGCCGTTTGTTGGAGGATGAACCGGATATCATAGTGGTAGGCGAGGCCTCCGATGGCGAACAAACGCTCAAACAGGTAGATATGCTAGAACCAGACGTCCTACTCCTTGATATAAGCATGCCCAAAATGAGTGGCATAGAGATAACCCAACAGATCAGGGTGAAACATCCTAGAGTACGAGTCTTGGTGCTTTCAGCCTATGACAATGAACAGTACGTCTATGCTCTGCTTAAAGCAGGGGCAGCGGGCTATATCTTAAAAGAGGTATCGGGTAAAGACGTAATCCGAGCCATTCGGGCCGTTCACGCCGGACAGTCTATCTGGGGATCAACAATCGTCGATAAGGTAATAGAGGGCTACACGGGAAAGAGAGCGCTCAGTGTGACAGAAGGAACAAAACCGGTCGAGGCTCTGTCAGCCAGGGAGCTAGAGGTGCTGCAATTGGTAGCTCAAGGGGCTAGCAGCGGGGAGATCGCCGATAAATTATGCCTGAGTCCCCGAACCGTGCAAGGACATTTGACCAATATCTTCGCCAAACTTGGGGTAAATTCTCGTACCGAGGCGGTGCTTTATGCTCTCCGTCAAGGTTGGGTGAGGCTGAATTGACAGTGATAGATCATTCATCGCGAACTGAGCGTCGCCTCAATTAAGGTACGAAACACATCAAAACACCTGTTTCTAAACAGGTGTTTTGACTTATTCAAAACAGGCATTTTTGACGTTGTGCCACCCCTCACAACCACCATACAATGTAATGGGTTAGTGCATCGTTGCACTCTCGAGGGTGATGAATGAGGGGTGCGAGGATCTGCCTGCCACAGGCAGGGGCTCTAAGAGCTTCCCCTAACCCCTTTCCCCTAAACCCCCAATCACAGGATTTAGGAGTTGATGCGGTACTGTTCAACTCCCTCGCTCTCACTGAGGAGGTGATGATCGCTATGTCCTGATCGTTACGAACCTGTGGGGGTAAACAACAATCTTTCGCACCGGCTTATGACGTGGAACAAGAAATCTTTGAAATCTGAAAGTTTCAGGGAGGATAGGACCGTGAGTGAAATTATTAGAAGCGAAGAAAAAGGGAATGTCTCTGTAATGCATTTCGTTATCGCCGGAGCCGGGGCAGGCATCATCGCTGTCCTCTCCATGGTAATGACCCTGACCACCTCGATGGCCCCAGGCGCCTCTTACTTCTGGCTTCCAGCGGCTTTTCAGCTGGCTTTTGCCATCTGGTTTGGTTTCTGGGGATGTTTGGCCAGTGCTATTGGAACCTTCCTTGGTGGCCTCTGGGGTGGAAGCCCACTGTTCTACAATTTTCTGATCAACCCTATCCCGGCTTTCCTCGCGAATAGTTTTATACCTTGGTTGTCCTTCAAGGCCCTCCGGCTTGATCCGGCGCTACGAAGCATGCGTGATCTTGTCGCGGCCGTCATCACCTTCGTCGTGGCCTCAGTGGTCAGCGCTGCTATGGGGGCCTGGGCTACCGTTTTCGCCGGTATGGGTGCTCCAGACTTCGCTTGGGGAGTCGTCTTTCCTGGCTGGGCTGCCGGTGACACGATCTGCGCAATTGTCCTGGGTATTCCCATGTTGCGCTTCTTAACCGACTATGTTAAGCGTAGCGGTATGTACGTCAAAGGGTTCTTTGCCTAATATATGCCGCTGGTTCCAGTAGCGATCTAAGGACGTTAAGCCTAATCCGTTGAAGATAGACGTGTCAGCCGCGGGATCACAGAGCATGGCCGATATAGTGAACGCAAATGCGTTCACTATATCGGCCATTAATAGAGGTTGACTATATGGCCAGAAAATCTTTCCTATCGCACGTTTCCGAGACAGGTTTCTTTTACACCCTCAGTCCAACCACCAAGATCCTACTGATGGTTATCCTCAATTACCTGATCTTTACCACAACCAATCTGACGTTGATTTCAACCTATCTATCTTTGGCCTTCATTCTTATCCTCACGGCCCGCATACCCTTCGAGGAGATTCAGGGGTATTTCAAAGGTGCCGGTTTTATGTTGGTGACTGTCTTCTTATCGTATGCTTTTCTCAGTCGGACACCCGGCCACACCATTCTTCAGTTTTGGGCCTTCCACTTAACCGATGCCAGCGTAGCTCTTTCCATCACTATGGGGCTGAGACTATGTGCCCTTCTTCTGGTTATGATCCTATTTCTCCTGACCTCAGATCAAAAGGACGTTATCCTAGGTCTCCGTGAACTGCGTGTTCCCTACGCTCTTTGCTTCATATTTGCCCTAGCCTTTCGCTTTGCCGCTATCTTTACCGATGATATCAACACCATTATCCAGGCTCAGAAGGCAAGGGGTGTGAACTTTCATAAAGGTGGACTCTTCAAAAGGATGCGCTCATATATCGGTATCTTTCTGCCGGTAGTAACAACCTATATTAACCACGTCAAAAAGTTCTCTAACGCTTTGGAATGCCACGGCTTCACTGTTGGTGGCAAACGGAACTACTTTTTCTACATCAATTACCATCTGAAGGACTACGTGATCTTGGCTGTTCTAGCCATAGCTGTGATCGGCTATCTTACCGCTAAATACTTCTCTGGTTGGCCGATTTAGCCAGGAGGACAAGATATGCCAAAGTTGATCGAGATCACCAACCTGAGGGTTGGATATATAGGCAATACAGAATGGAGCCTCAAGGGTATCGATCTGGCGATCGAGCCGGGCGAATTTGTGGCTATCGTCGGGCCAACCAATGCTGGCAAGACTACATTATGCCGTTGCCTTTGTGGACTGGTTCCCCATAGCTATCATACAGCTATGGAGGGTCGTGTAATCATCGGGGGCGATGATACTCGCCATTGCAGCGTAGCCTATATAAGCCAAAACCATCTCCGTTATGTCTTCGAAGATCCTGAGAGCCAGTTTATAGGAATGAGTGTGGAGGAGGAAGTCAGCTTCTCCTTAGAAACGTTGAATCTAAATCACCAGGAGATGGAAGAAAGAGTAAGTTGGGCCCTGGAGAAAGTCCGTATGTCAGGGTTCCGCCATAAATCACCCAGCGAGCTTTCTGGTGGACAAAAACAGCGCGTGGCCATCGCCTCAGCTTTAGCTACCAAACCCAAGATCCTGGTGTTGGATGAGCCAACGGCTGAGCTAGATCCTATTGGTAAGAGCGAGGTTTACGAGATCATCGACGTACTCGCCCAGGAGACAGACCTCACGATCATCATAGTCGATCAGCACATCGAAGAGATAGTGAAATATGCCACAAGGATCATCTTGATGGTGGAAGGGCAGATTCGCCTCGATGCCTCACCACGAAACTTCTTTCTCGATGTGCCTCTTCTCCAAGAGATCGGCATTCATGTACCTCAGGTAACGGAGTTGGACACTCTCTTGAAACAGCATCTCAGCAGAGAGTGGCTGGACGATGGACCGCTACCCCTCACCCTTGATGAATCCTATATCCAGGTAAAAACGATGCTTCAAGGCTACTCACCTCCACCTTTGGATCATCCTCAATCACGCATCGAGCAATCTCGTCCCATAATTGACGTGGTCAACCTGAGTCATCGCTACCCCGATGGTACACTTGCTCTGGATAACGTGAACCTAAGGATTGGTGAGCGGGACTTCATGGCCATCATTGGTGAAAACGGTTCGGGTAAGACAACGCTAACTAAGCATTTCAACAACCTACTCGTGCCTACGACGGGTCAGGTATTCGTCTGCGGAGTGGAAACATGGAAACAGGATCAAAAGAACCTTATCTCCACCGTGGGCTATGTCTTTCAAAATCCCGACCACCAGCTCTGCTGCTTGACTGTTGAGGAGGAGCTGTCCTATGGCTTAGATAAGCTCGGTTGGGAGGAGGAACGAAAGAAAGCAAAGGTCGAGGAGTTATTATTCTCCTTTAACCTTGGAGACTATCGCACTCTGCATCCGCATTTCTTGAGCAAAGCCGACAGGCAGCGGTTAGCCATCGCCGAGGTGTTGGCTATGGAACCAGAGGTGATCGTCGTTGACGAGCCAACCACCGGATTTGATGCCAAGGAGTCTCACGCTGTTCTTCGCCTGTTGACCAACCTGAATAAAGCGGGGAAAACGATCATCATCGTCACCCACGAGATGGAGCTGGTGGCACGCTATGTCCCCCGTACCATAGTTATGTGGAAGGGGCGTATCCTGTTGGATGACAACACCCGTATTGTCTTCTCACAAGTTGATCTCCTTCAAAAAAGTTTCCTGAAGCCACCGCAGATAACCCGTCTAGCCCAAAGGTTATGGGGAAATGACCATCATGACGCTAGCGTTCTCACGCAAGAGGAGATGTGTGCCATACTTGTAAAGATAATGGAAGAAAGGGAGGTCAAGTCTAATGTCAAGCTCTAGGCAGGGCTTCGGTTCAGCGTCGCAAAACGAGAAGGATTTGCTTAGGAACACGGTTTGGGTTAATCTCCGAAAGGTGGCCAAGCCAGACTCAAGATTCCATTGGGATTTCTCCAGTTACATTCCCGATTATGAGGGCAGCGTAGCCTGCGCTGATCGCATAAGGGGAATGGATCTCTATAGACAGTCAAAGCTCATTTTCATCACACCTGATAACAATCTTCAGAAACTGCGCGAGTACTGCCTCCTAGACGTCAAACCCTTCGTTATGTCAACATATGGCATAGCCCGGGGATTCTTTTATATGGAACGGGATTTTGTGCCTCAAGGTCAGGAGGAATACGCCTCAACCATCGATGGTATGGACCGTTTTTCTAAGCCAGTCAGCTTGAGTGATGTCCAGAGACTGGGACATTTTGACTTCTTGGTGACCGGTGCTTCAGCTATCAACTATCAGGGAGTTCGCTTTGGTAAGGGGCACGGCTATTTTGATCTCGAATGGGCGATGTTCCGTGATATCGGTGTCGTCGATGACCATACTCCCATAATTGCGGTAGGACACGATTGCCAACTGATGGACAAAGAATTTCCGGTCGCGGAATACGATACAATTATCGATCTAATCATCACCCCCACCAGGACGATTAAGGTAGCAACCCGCTATCCCAAGCCTAAGGGGGTCTATTGGAGCAAGTTGCCCGAAGAGATGTTACGGGCCATCCCACCGTTGCAGGAGCTGCACGAAATGCTACTGAGTAAGGGAAACAACTTGACGGGACTGCTTTGAAAACATAAGGAACTTGACCAGGGAAACTGCGTCGGTGAAATCTCAGGCTCCGTTTAACAGATCCGTGGTAGGATCTCGCTTGCCAGCATGTCGACGATTCTGGTTCCACCGATCTTGGTCGTCATAAGAACCCTCCCCGCAGGGCCAGCGATCACCTCACCGATGATCGCCGCCTTTGCGCCATATCGCTCATGACGCATACGGGACACCATAGTCTCTGCTACCTGGGGGGCAACAACCGCCACCAGTTTTCCTTCGTTGGCCACGTATAAGGGATCATAGCCCAGCATCTCGCAGGCGGCTCGAACGCTATCTCGTACGGGGATAGCTTCCTCGTCTATCTTGATGCCTACCTCTGATTGGGCCGCCAGCTCGTTCAGTGTGGTGGCCAGCCCTCCTCGCGTGGGATCACGGAGGGCGTGAATTTCAGAACTGACTTCCAACATCGCTGCCACAAGGGCATTGAGCGGGGCACAATCGCTCTCGATCTCTGTTTGAAAACGCAGTCCTTCACGCTGGCTAAGGACGGCGATACCGTGATCGCCGATATAGCCGCTCAGGATCACCCTATCACCTGGTCTCGCATTCTGACCGGCGATGTGGATGTCCCTGGGAATAAGCCCAATGCCTGACGTATTGATGAATAGGCTATCGGCGCTACCTTTCTCCACGACCTTAGTATCAGCCGTTACGATGGTCACGCTGGCCTCTTCACTGGCCAGACGTATGCTGTTGACTATTCGCCGCAAGTCTTCCAGGGGTAGGCCCTCCTCAATAACGAAGGCGGCGGAGAGATAGATAGGTTGTGCCCCCAGCATAGCCAGATCGTTAACTGTGCCGCAAATGGCCAAGCGGCCGATGTCTCCACCCGGAAAGAAGAGCGGCTTGACCACAAAGGTGTCGGTAGTGAAAGCCAGGGATTGAGCAGAGATCTCCAGACGACACGAGTCGTCACGTTGGCGCAATAGCTCGTTATCCAGGAGAGGCGCAAATAGATGCTGGATAAGCTCATGCATCAATCGCCCGCCACTGCCGTGACCGAGGAGAATTCTATCTGATCTCATCACCCTGGCCCACTGTTAGCACCCTCTGTTTCAAGAAACGTTCCACCTGCTCCTGTAACCAGACGGCCCACATCTCTATCCCTCTCCCGTCACGGCAGGATACCTCGAATATTTTTAGATGGGGATTAATACGAAGCGCGGTTGTTTCGATCTTGGCCAGATCACAATCTGTAAAGGGTAAGAGATCTATCTTGTTGATGATCAGCGCAGTTGATTCCTGAAACATGCGCGGGTACTTCAACGGCTTGTCGTCCCCTTCGGTCACGCTGAGCACTGTTATCCTGGCCTCCTCGCCCAGATCGAATCCAGCTGGACAGACAAGATTGCCCACGTTCTCAATAAAGAGCAGTTGTAGTCCGGTTATGTTCAGCTGCTCTACGCCGTATTGAACCATACGCGCATCCAAGTGGCAGTTGCCACCAGTATTCACCTGCACAGCAGGCACATTGTGGCGTAAGATACGCTCTGTATCAAGCGAGGTAGCAATATCACCCTCAATCACCCCTATATTTAGCGCTCCTCTCAGGGCCTCAATCGTCCTTTCTAATAGGCTGGTCTTTCCCGCGCCAGGTGAACCCATTAGATTCAAGGCATAGCAACCACAGCGATGAAACAATGCTCTATTTTGAGTGGCTATCGCCTCATTGGCTGCCAGAACATTCGTTTGTACTCTTATTTCCATCTCTCTAAACCCTCAGACCTGCGTCCTTGCGTATTGATAATAAGTTGAGCAGGTTCCCTCGGATGACACCATGCATGGACCAACGGGCTGTTCCGGAGTGCAGACCGTGGCAAAGAGGGAACATCGGGAGGGAATTTCCACACCGCGCAAAATTTCGCCGCAACGGCATCCAGCTGGTTCTCGACTGAAGTCGGTCTCTACGGCAAAGACGTGATCGGCATCAAAAGCGGCGAATTTCTCTCTGAGCCTGAGTCCACTCTGGGGTATAACCCCCAGGCCACGCCAGGTCGCATCAGCCGGCTCAAAAACCTCATCGATCACCATCTGGGCTACCCTGTTGCCCTCCCAAGAAACGGCCCGCCGATATTGAATCTCTATTTTAGATGACCCATCTCGTACCTGTTGAACAAGCATATAAATGGCTTGCAGTATATCGAGTGGTTCAAACCCAGTGATCACCCCGGAAACATTGTAGTCTGAGGCGATAAATTCGTAGGGACGAGCGCCGATTATGGTGCTTACATGGCCAGGCAAGATAAAGCCGTTCAATTGCACCTCGCCGGCCTCAAGCAGAGCCCGTAGGGGAGGTCCAATCAGCTTATGAATTGACAAAACAAGATAATTTTTTATTTTTCGCTTCTGCGCCTCCAATACTGAAAGGGCTGCATTTGGGACGGTGGTTTCGAAGCCAACGCCCAAGAAGACTATCATCTTGGCTGGATTATCGGCTGCAATCTGAAGGGCATCGCTTACCGAGTAGACGACCCTGATATCAGCGCCCCTGGCCCTCTCCTGTTGCAGACTAGAGCGTGTGCCTGGTACTTTCAACATATCACCGTAAGTGACCAGGATTACCCCTGGCTCTGTGGCCAGGGCGATGGCCTTATCAATATCCTTTTGAGAAGTAACACAGACCGGACAACCAGGGCCGGATAGGAGGGTCAGCATTTCTGGCAGAAGGTGTCTAATACCACTGCGAAATATAGCTACGGTGTGTGTCCCGCACACCTCCATAAAGCACAAGGGACGATCAGTCATCTGGACGATTTTCGTCACTATCTTTTGAGCGAGGGTTCGATCCTGAAACTCATCCAGATAGCGCAACCATCTCCTCCAACAACCTGAGTGTCTCTAAGGCTTCGGACTCCTCAATCCGGGCGATAGCATAGCCCGCATGCACCAGCACATAATCACCAACGGTGACCTCGGGCACCAATTGAAGGCCCACCTGCCGCCTTAACCCACCCATCTCCACCTGGCCACGGTAATCATCCTCGATAGCCAACACCTTCATCGGTATCGCTAAACACATCGGTTACTCCACCTCTATGCTTTCTACCAGCAACTCCTTACCTTCAACTAGCTCAGCCTCACCACCACAGTGAGCACAATAAAAAGTGTAATCAGATACCGCAAACGTAGTTTGACATGAGCTACATCTGGCCGTCAGTGGTATCAGCGTCGTCTCCAGTCGCACCCCCTCAGCGATGGTTCCTTGCCCAATAATATTAAGGTAGAAGGATACACAGGCGGCATCAACCTGAGTTAAGGCTCCTATCTTAAGGTGAATGGCTCTGATGCGCTTGGCTCTATGCTTTTCAGCTTCAGCGATAGCCACCGCCAGGATGTTCTCGCTAATTGTCAATTCGTGCATGCCAACGAACACTCATTCCAGGTCCGAACTGTTTCTCGCCCCTAAACGCCTGCCCTTGTGGGACTTCCAGCAAAGAGGCACAATTAGTCCTCCATCTGGGCGTCGGCCACCATCGCCTGGCCCAGGGCAATTCCCCCATCATTACAGGGGACACGCCTTTGGATAAAGGGCTGAAATCCTGCCTGCCGCAAAGCAGGTAGAACTCGCTTCAACAGGTAAAGGTTCTGAAAGACACCACCACTTAAGAGCACCTTATCCAGCCCCTCTCGCTCGCGAATCCTTTGGCAGACAGTGATTATCAGTTGGACTACAGCGTTGTGAAACTTGGCCGCGATAATCTCTTCAGGCAGGCCGTAGCAAAGGTCGGCAATGATACCTCTTATCACTGGGGCCGCATCAAGCACTAATGGCTGGTCACGATTATAACCCCATTCGTAATCGCCTTCCACATCTTCGGCTGCTATCATCTCCAATTCGATGGCTGCCTGCCCCTCATAATTCACTATCTGGCGAAGGCCAAGCAGGGCGGCGACGGCATCAAATAGCCGACCACAGCTGGAAGTCAGGGGCGCATTAAGCCCTTTCTGGAGCTGCTTTTGGATGATGTCCAGCTCCAAGGGATCTACAGAGATGATCGAGGTGGAGAGGACTTTTTCCTTGAAATCACCATAGGCGGCGACCAGGTGGCTCAAGGCCATACGGTACGGCTTGCGAATGGCGACCTCACCACCAGGCATGGGAACGTACTTTAAATGGGCCCATCTTTGAAACCGTTTGTAGGTACAAACTAGAAACTCGCCACCCCAAATAGCCCCATCGCTCCCATATCCTGTCCCGTCAAAAGCCACCCCTATGACCGCTTCATCCAGGCCGTTTTCGGCCATGCAGCTGGCGATATGGGCATGGTGGTGCTGTACAGCGACACGCGCTTTAGTGGCACTCGTGGCTCCTCCTTGTGACCGATCGAGGCTCTCAGCGTATTTAGTAGAAAGATAATCCGGGTGAAGATCATGGGCGACTACCTGTGGCTCAATGCGGAAAAGGTGTTTGAAGTGCTCGATCGCAGCTTCGAAGGAGCGTAGCGTTTCCATATTTTGCAGGTCGCCAATGTGTTGGCTGAGGAAAGCATAGGTACCTTTAGTCAAACAAAATGCATTCTTCAGCTCTGCCCCACAAGCTAATACTGGTCTTACCTTCCTCTTTAACTCGACGGGTGAAGGAACATAGCCCCGTGAGCGACGGAGGAGCATGGCTTCACCCTCCACTATACGGGCGACCGAGTCATCGCAACGCATATAAATATCGCGATTATGTAATAGAAAGGCATCAGCGATAGAAGATAGACATTCCAAGGCCTCAGCATTGCTGATGGCGATCGGTTCCTCACTAACGTTACCGCTGGTCATCACCAAAGCTGGCGGATTTTGCCCTTCCCTAGCGGCCAGCAGTAGATGGTGTAGGGGGGAGTAAGGCAACATTACCCCCAAAGAGTTGTTGCCTGGGGCAACCAGGGACGAAATGGGCCCATCCGTTCGACGGCGAAGGAGAACGATGGGGCGCTCAGCAGATTCCAAAAGGGCTCGTTCTTCTTCACCGATGTAACAATAAGTTTCAACGGTAGCTACATCCGGCGACATAAGGGCAAAAGGCTTCTCAACACGTCCCTTGCGCCAACGCAAGCGGGCCACTGCGGTATCATTAGTGGCATCGCAAGCCAGATGGAAGCCACCTATTCCCTTCACGGCCACCGTATAACCAGCACACAACAGTCTCAGCGTTGCTTCGATGCACTCCTCACTATGGTCACCCCACGCTTCTGCCCTGGATGCGGTGAACGACTCTACCGGTTGGCTCCCAGGAAACGCGTGGGAAGGGTTTGATAGAGTCTTGGTCGGATAGTTCGGCTTGACCGACCTACAATCCAACTGTTCTGCTGGCGTGTTAGGCACCAGCCAAACCTTTGGTCCACAGATAGGGCAGGCGTTTGGTTGAGCGTGGAAACGACGGTCAGTCGCCTCGTGGTATTCCCAGGCACACGTCGGACACATCGTGAAGGTGGCCATCGTCGTATTGATTCGGTCATAAGGAATATCCCTGGTTATAGTAAAGCGAGGGCCACAATCTGTACAGTTAATGAAGGGGTAGCGGTAGCGATGGTTGTGGGGATCAAAGAGTTCCTGCAAGCAGGCGGAGCAAACGGCTATATCCGGCGAGATCAGAGCCAGACCATTGGAGCCGTTTTGGCTCTCCTTAATTAGGAAGGATTCGTAGCCAATGGGGGGCAGAATTGTTACCTCTAGGGACTCGATCCTGGCCAGAGGGGGAGCTTTCGCCCTGGTAGCAGTGGTGAATTGATCCACCGCATCGCCTTCGACATCAATAACTACCCCCTCATCAGAGTTCAGCACCCAGCCATTCAGGCCATATTCGTTGGCTAAACGGTAGATAAAAGGGCGAAAGCCAACCCCTTGTACCATGCCCCGAACGAGTATCCTGGCCCTGATCGTCATATTGTTGCGGTAACAGCCTATCCTTGAAGACTGATCAGCTGCAACATGGTATCGCGGAGCCGGCCAGAGATGATCATGGCAATTCGACTCATCACGATGAAGCCCATGCGACAGTCCCCTTCAAACAGCTTGCCGAGCTCTGCCCCATCAATGGTGATAACCCTACTGGGCTCAACGCAGCGGGCTGAGGCTGTAAAGCGATAGGGTTCAACCAGGGCAGACCATCCAAAGGTAAGGCCATTGGTCACAGTATGGATCGTAGCCCGGCGGTGCTTATCGACGGGGATCTGGACAGCCACCCGACCATCCTCAACGATGTAGAGATTCTTGGCTATATCGTGCTCACTGAAGATGATCGCTCCTGGCTCGTAAACCTCTTCTTGAGCGATGGCGGCGACGCTCTCTAATTGTTCGTCCGTCAACCCTACAAAGACATCAGTTTTCCGCAAGATTTCTTTGGATACCATTTGGCCTCCTCGCTTCAGTTCATAATAGTTGTTTGTCCCTTAGGCTCTGAGCCTGACCTCCTCCAGGCCCAACTCTTTCAGGACCAGGTCGATGATCTCCGCTATTTTAGCCTCCAACTCCGGCGAGAGGTCCGTTCCCCAATCTACCTCTTTCGGCTGAATGCCAATTACGGTGACCTTCGGCTTGATCCCCAACGCCTCGGCCAGCTCTATTATAGCGGCGAATCCTGCTTCGTGCAGTGAAAATGATCGCTGAGTGGAAAGAAAGTTGGCTTCTTCGAGATCAAAACGAACAACGCTACCGGCCTCGCGCCCCATCAAAGCGGCATCGATGATGATTAAGCGCTCAGCGGCGATCATTAAATCAACTATGTCCAGGCCGGCTGTACCTATATCGATGGCCTCGATGGGAAGTCCCATCTGCTGTATCCTCTGGACAACATGGACCCCGATGCCCTCATCCTTGAGAAGCAGGTTACCAAGTCCCACGACGAACGTCTTTCGTGGAGAACCACGGCTGTACGCAAGACTAGCGAGATCGTTTGCAGCGTTATCGGTGGTCATATCGGCTTTCAAACAAACTCAACATTGAGCAGGTGAACCGAGCAGGAGATGCATGGATCATAAGCCCGTACCAACATCTCCAGGGTAAGCGCTATCTCCTCCTTGGGTCTATCCAGGAGGGTAGGAACGATGGACCTGAAGTCTCTCTCAATATTGGCCACGTTTTGGGCTGTAGGGATGATCAGGTTTGCTGCGGTGATGAGGCCTTGTTCATCGAAGGTATACTCGTGGTAGAGGGTACCGCGCGGCACCTCGCAAGCCCCCACACCTGTGCCGGCCCTGATCTGAACACGGGTATCTTCCTCCTTTAATCCTTTAGACAGCAAAGAGTCGATGATATTGATACTATCCTCCAGGCAATGTATTGTCTCCACCAGCTGAGCGATACTTATCATAAAAGGATTGTAACAGGGAACCTTCAACCCCAAGGCCCTGGCCGCCTCTTTAGCCTTAGGCAACAACTGCTCATAATTATTGTTCACCCGTGATAGAGCGCCCACCATATACGATTCTCTGGTCGCGCTGGCGTGCTTCGCTGTTGAATGGGGGACTACACTCTCCTTGATTTTATCCTTATACCCGCTGACCGGGATGGTACCTCCATCACCTGAGGCGATCACACCATCATAGAAAGCGTACTCTTTTGTATTGGTCAGGGAGACATACTCGGTCTGCCGCTCGAAGTCGGGGATAGAGAGAGTACTGAACAGATCAACCGTAGCCTGAAGGTCTGGCCAGGCGTCTACCAGATGCTGCCGCATCTCCCTCAGCTCAGACGGTTTCGGTATTCGAGTGAAACCGTTGACGACCATCGAGATGGGATGGATGTGGCGTCCACCTACCACAGCACAGACGTCATTGGCTAATTTCTTCAGGCGCAGGGCTCGTTGGACAACGGCCGGATGACTGGAAGCCAAAGGGATGACACTGCCCATGCCAAAGAAGTCCGGCGCGACCAAGAAGTAGAAATGCAGGATATGACTCTGCATCATCTCACCATTGAAGATGAGTTTCCGCAGTAAAACTGTTTGCTCTGATGGCTCAAGTCCAAAGGCGGCCTCGGTGGCACGCAGCGATGTTGTCGTGTGTCCCACGGCACAGATACCACAGATGCGTGAAGTGATATGCGCTGCTTCATCCCAGCGTCGTCCACGTAGCATAGCCTCGAAGAAGCGTGGCGATTCGACGATCTCCAGATTGAGCTCCTCGATGACTCCATTCTTGATGTTAACCTTGATATTGCCGTGCCCCTCTACACGGGTGACGTGGTGAATATTTATGGTGAGGTCCCTCATTTTATACCCTCCAAACAACCGCCGAACATGCGGAACTGGGCTAGCACTTCCTCCACAGTGAGGCCACGCTCTCGCAATACTTCCTTGTGGGAGTTGATGTTCGGCTGGTCTACCAGCCCCCGACAGCCTTCGCATTTGTTGCCATAAGTGGGGCAGATGGCCCTGCAACCAGCGCGAGTGACCGGTCCCAGGCAGGTCATACCTTTATCAAAGACACAGATATTCTCGGCCAGCTTACATTCCACACAGACAGCATAGTTGGGGATGTTCGGCTTCTTAGCCAAGAGCAGAGCCTTGGCCACCTCCAGGAATTCCTGTTTGGGGATGGGGCAACCGTATATAGCGTAGTCAACTGGTACAACCGCTTTTAGTGGTCGCGCAGCGAAGGTCTCAAAGTAATCGGCCTTATCCCCATAGACTATATGGCGTACCTCCTCCAGGTTGTGGAAGTTCTTCAGGCAATTTATGCCCCCAATTGCTGCACAGGAACCAAGGGCCACTAGTATCTTCGCCCTCTCTCTGATCCCCTTGAGCCGCTCCACCTCCCCTTCCCTGGTGATGGTGCCCTCGACAAAGGCGATAGCATAATCATCACTTCTCTCAGTCATCGCCTCACGAAAGTTGACGATCTCTACTGCTCCTAGTAGATCGAGAAGCTCATCCTCTAGGCTCAAGACCGTCAGCTGGCAACCTTCGCAGCCGCTGAAGTCGAAGATGCCAATTTTCGGTTTCATTTATATCCTCGCCTCTTCAAGTTTCTTTAGCTGAGCATAACTGAAAACCGGTCCCTCCTGGCAGACATATACCCCATTGATCTGACAGTGTCCGCATTTTCCCACACCACATTTCATGCGACGTTCCAGGGAAAGGAAGATACGGCTCTCGTAGACGCCTCTGAATAAAAGATCCTTGACAACGAAGCGGAACATCACTGGAGGACCTACTACAACGGCCACCAGATTGCGGGGGTTCAGCTTCAGCCCGCGAAAGAGGGTCGTCACCACCCCCACGTTGCCTGTCCAGGCTTCATCACCTATATCTACAGTTGTCAGGCAAAGCACATCCTTACGCGCTGACCACGTAGTCAGCTCATCCTTAAAGAGTATGTCGGCTGGCGTACGACTGCCATAAAGGATCATCACCTCACCGAAGCTCGCTCGTTCGTCAAGGACGTTGTTTATCAAGGAACGGAGGGGAACCAAGCCCAGACCGCCGGCGACAAAGATTATGTCATGGCCACGCATCACCTCTAACGGGAAACCTCGTCCGAAGGGCCCCCTGATGCCTACTACGCTCCCCACCGGCAACCTCTGGAGAGCGTTAGTTACGTCTCCCACAGCGCGCACACAGAGCTCAAACGATCCGGTTTTAGTTGGTGAGGAGGAGATGGATAGGGAAGCTTCTCCTACTCCAAACACTGATACTGTGACGAATTGACCGGGATCATGCCCCAGCTCTCTCCCCTCGCGGAGACGGAGATCATAAAAGGTCTCTTTCGCCGTCATAGGTTCTTTACGAACGATCTCGGCCAGACGGGGCGTAAAAAGGGTTCCTCCGACCTGACCAGGGATGGGACGAATCTCTGTGACATCAAGCGTCATCGCTCGCCTCCCTTGAGCTGATTATAAACCTCGATGGGGTTAATCTTCACTAAACAAGCACGGGCACAGCGGCCACAACCGACACAGGCGAACTTGCCGTACCTCTCCTTAAGATACTTGCCCTTACGGAAGAAGCGATGTCTTTGCCGATCGGCCCTCCTATCCCGGAAATTTTCCCCCGTGGCCACCTTGGCAAAATCCTCCAGCTGGCAGGAGTCCCATTGCCGCTTTCGCTCACCTTCACGCAAATTCAAGTGCATTTCGTCGAAGACATTGAAGCAATAGCAGGTCGGACAGGCTAAAGTGCAGGAACCACAGGCCAGACACTTCTCGCCCAACACATCCCAAAGCAGGGTGTCGTAGCTATCCTCCAGGAACCTAGGCAGGTTTTCAACATCGAAGTCAAGCCGGGAGGGGAATTTTTCCTCCTTCTCCCTTTGAACCGCCCTCAACCTGTTCCGTCGCTCGTACACGGCCTCCTTGTCCTTGCCCCACCTTAGCAATAAACCTTCTCCTTCTATAGAGCCGGTCTGTACTGCATATGCATCGTTTAT
>JAMCVK010000029.1 GCA_023475225.1 Chloroflexota bacterium | reverse complement strand
AATCTTAGCCAGAACCACCGCTCGCTTGTTCTCCTTCTTGCTCAACGTCACCATCTCCGTATTCATACTTTAATGGTGACATATTCACTGAACAGTTAACAGGTGACAGAATCATAGACCATTCACACACGTGGCTGGTTACCTTGACTTTTGGATGCTGCTCTGTTATATTGAAATCGATAGAAGCCGACACTTGAAAAGCAGAAGGGAGGCCAACCTTCTTAGGCCCAGTGAGGTAATACTATTGGAGATAAGCTAAGAGCCCTACTTTGGCTTGGGAAACACGGCACACTGAAGCAGCTCAGTTGGGTAGACTTCTATTCCAGATAGTGGAATTTGACCCAATCTGAGCTGTTTTGTTAAGTGAGGATGCCAGTCTAGGCGGGATCTCCTGAAGGCAAGAAATATTCGGCTTGGAAAGATTTAGGAAGGAAGTGAAAAGGTATCTATGTTAGAAAGTGAACGCCCCTATGTCGCCCTTCTCATAGATTGGGATAATCTGGCTATCAGCATAGCCACCGATATGAATGGGGCAACACCCGATTTGCATCGCATCGTACAAGCAACCCAACGCTATGGCACTATTATCCTGGCACGCGCCTACGCTGAATGGACATCGACAAGTGATCGCTTGGAGGTCTACCGAGCCGGGGTGGAGCCGGCTTATGCCCCAACCTTCCGCTTTGAACCAGAGCAGATCACTCAAGCCATTCGTGGCAAGAGTCTGGCTGATCCCTGCCTGGTGGCCGATTGTGTAGATTATTTGCATCTTCTGCCCATGATCTCAGTTTTCGTCCTTGTCTCAGGTGATAAGGACTTGGTTCCGGCTGTGCGCCTTCTTCAGCTACGGGGCAAGCGCGTGGTGGTCATCGGGCCAGACCTGGCAGCCAACATTCTACGCGAGATGGCTGATGAATTCATTCCCTACCGCAAGCTGGTGGAGGTCTCCGAGAAGGCTCCTTCGACGATCGAATCTACACGATCCCCAACCGTGATGCCCTTTACAACCATAACAGCTACGCCTAAAGCAGCGGGCACCGAACATGGCCCTAAACGACGCCCAGCGCTGCGGGCTAAGCCGACGGCTTCGCCCACAGCGCCATCCGTCTCCCTGGTTTCACGAACCGGGCGGGCGAGTGCCGCCATTAGTCCAGCAACGACGCCGACACGGATGACCTCCCAAGCGGAGCCGGCCGTTTCAGCCGAAGGAGACATTGTAATCCCAGGGGAAGGTGTGGCGAAAGACGAAATGGGCGAAGCTAGGGAGGGCAGAGCGGACCTTCAGCCTGTATTTATGGCGATGGTGGAGATCTTACAACAGCATATGCGCTCCGGCCGACCGCGTCTGCGAGCCACGAATCTGAAGGATCGCCTTATGGCTCGCATTAGCGGTTTCAACGAACGCAATTACGGCTTTTCCAAATTCAAGGACCTATTGCTTGCAGCGGAAAAGGCAGGCGTCATTACGATCAACCTATCCAGCCCAGCCCATTGGGTCTCGCTACTTCCCATGGACCAAGAACAGCCCTCAACAGAGGGATCAACGACAACGTTGTCCGCTGAAACAGAAGAAACGACAGTTGGGGAAGAGGCCAAAGAGGTGCTAAGCGTGGAGCAGTGCTTAGAGACGATTCGTTTCATCCACGAGTTGGGTCACCGCAGTCGTTGGTTAACCTACACTTATGTTCTGGCCAATCTTATCAGTCATCTTAGCCAGTCAGGACCACTGATGGTCGCCGAAGCGGAGGCGAGGGCTCTTCTTAATCACCTGGTACAACAAGGGGCCTTACAGATCGATAAGGAACCACAAGAGGTTGAAGTAGCTGGGGCAAAGCACAGGGTAAGGATGTGCCATCTCCAGAGGGAAAATCCCCTTGTGCTTCGCGCTCTGGAGACTCTGGACGTGGGCCGTACGACCCCCGCCCTTGCTGAGGAAGGGCTGGCTACAGCTCAAGTCACCTCGCCCGTTGAGGAAATACCCCTCGTAGCCACAGAGGAGAATTTCCAAGAAGCCCCCGTCGATCTGCTGGCTATTACTACCGACACACCAACCGAGAAGAAGATCAGTCAACCCCCGCTTGCATTAGCAGAACAGCAAATTTCGCCACTGGTCGAGATGGGAGAGGGAAGCGAATCCTCTCAGGGACAGATGGGCGAGGCTTATCGGCAACCCTTCCCACCAGAGAGGGTAACTTCCGCAGAAGCGATAGAGGAGGCACTCGCGCAGGAGAACATGGTCGCTGAGGCAGCAAGGGAGGCCGATCTCAAGCAGGCTTTTGAGAGCTTGGCTGGAGCCTTAAAGGAGATCGTAGGACCCATCCGACCACGAGTTACGGCGCCGATTTTGAAAAACAAGCTGTGTGAGGTCATGAAGTCGTTTGATGAACGCCAATATGGATTCGCCAAGTTTAAGGATTTCCTCCTCGCCGCACAAGAGGCTGGCTATGTAAAGGTCAAATCGGTCGGGTTCATCACCTGGGTTACCCCCATAGATGAACACCGCTAAGAAGAGATCCTCGAACAAGGGGAGACCAAGGGGGGACGTCCTTCTTCGAAGGACTGGAGTGGCCTGGAGGATACAGCCTATAGCCAATTTCCCCTTTCTCCCGCTGGGGTAAGGGGAGGTCAAGGAGGGGCGCAGCCCCACTAGGGGAGTAATCGTGGGATACAATCTAGTTTCAATCCCCCCTGTCTCAAGGGGTAGCCCAGAGGGGGGAGCAAACCCCTTCTGGGAGGGTCCTAGGGCTCTGCCCTAGTTCAAAATCCCCCCTTCTCCCTTTTAGGGAGAAGGGGGCAGGGGGATGAGGGCGTCTGCCCCAGAACCCCCTGCGGGGGTTTTGGGGGAGATATTCAATGCCTTCTAAGGACTGGATTAACGAAGGTCATCCCGCTGTTCTGAGATGATAGATGGGGGCAAGAGGGAAAAGTGTGATGACGGATGTAATTGCTCCTACCGAAGAATCGATTGTGGTCATCGATCTTGGCTCTCAATACAGCCAACTGATCGTCCGTCGAGTACGAGAATGCCGGGTCTATAGTGAACTAATCCCCAGCGATGCGCCCTGGGAGCGGGTAGCTGCACTCAAACCACGTGGGTTTATTCTATCCGGTAGTCCGGCCAGCGTCTATCAGCCTGATGCTCCCCAACCGCCCCGCTACATATACGAAAGTGGATTACCGATATTAGGCATCTGTTACGGGATGCAAATGCTGGCTCACCGGTTGGGCGGACGGGTGGTCCACGCTACCAAACGTGAGTACGGGCCAGCCACGCTCCATCTCAAAGAACCAGGGTCCCCCCTCTTCAAGGACCTCCCCACAGATTTTCCGGTCTGGATGAGCCATGGTGACCAGGTTGTCGAGCTGCCACCGGGTTTCCTCGCCCTCGCCTCTACCGACAATTCCCCCATTGCTGCGATGGCCAAGGATGGACTCATCGGCCTGCAGTTTCACCCTGAAGTAGTCCATACGCCAGCAGGGAAAAAGATCATCTATAACTTCGTGCACGGCATCTGTGGCTGCCGGGGTACCTGGACACCCGGCTCTTTTATCGCCCATAGCGTGGAGCGTATTAAGAGCCAGGTCAGCCAGGAGAGGGTCATCTGCGCTCTAAGCGGTGGGGTCGATTCCGCCGTTACCGCCACGCTTATTCACCGCGCCATAGGCGATCAGCTTATATGCATCTTCGTTGACAACGGTCTTATGCGTCAGGGAGAGGCCGATCGGATCATCGAGACCTTCCGTCGACACCTGAAGATCAATCTCCTCAGTGTCAATGCCAAAGAACGTTTTTTGCGTCGCTTGGCTGGCGTGCTTGATCCGGAGGTCAAGCGACAGTTGATCGGTGAAGAGTTCATCAAGGTATTTGCGGAGGAGTCCAGTAAGATTCAGGGAATCCGTTTCCTGGCCCAGGGTACGCTATACCCAGATGTTATCGAAAGTACGACGCAGGAGACCAAGGCTGCCGCGCGGATCAAGTCCCATCATAACGTGGGCGGGCTTCCCCGCGAGATGCCGTTTTCTTTGATTGAGCCACTGCGTTACCTGTTCAAGGATGAGGTACGGGCTGTAGGGCAAGAGCTAGGGCTTCCCGAAGAGATCGTCCGGCGCCAGCCCTTCCCCGGTCCGGGATTAGCCGTGCGCATCATTGGTGAAGTAACGGAGGAGCGTTTGGAGAAGCTGCGCGCGATGGACGCCATCGTCCTGGACGAAATCGAAAAGGCTGGACTTTATCGCGACCTATGGCAAAGTTTCGCCATTCTCACACCGCTACGCAGCACCGGGGTTATGGGTGATGGGCGCACCTATGCCTATGTTGCCGCCTTAAGAGCCGTGGTTAGCGAAGACGGGATGACGGCTGATTGGGCCCGTCTGCCCTACGATCTCCTGGCCAAGATGGCCAATCGCATCGTCAATGAAATAGCAGGCGTGAACCGTGTCGTTTACGACATCACTTCCAAGCCACCAGCTACTATTGAGTGGGAATAGGGAAGATACGCCTAGAGCCGACGTCCCCTTTTCCTGGCCATCACCCTTCTGACGGCCTCAGCCACATCCTCAGGGGTTACGTTAAACTCCTTATATAACTCTTCAGGCTGACCAGACTCACCGAAGCGATCCAGAATGCCAACTATCTCCATAGGGACAGGCGCAGTCTTGACCACCACCTCCGCGACCGCGCCGCCAAGTCCACCGATGACTTGATGCTCCTCAGCTGTAACAATGGCCCCCGTTTCCTCAGCTGCTTTCACGATGGCCTCGACGTCGATCGGCTTAATAGTATGCATATTGATTACCCTCGCCTCGATGCCCTCCTTGGCCAGCTCCTCAGCAGCCCAGAGCGAATGAGCCAGCATCACCCCACAGGCGATAATCGTCACATCATTGCCGTCACGGTACTGATTAGCCTTGCCGATGATAAAAGGATCTTCCTCAACGGTGATGATAGGCACCGCCTCCCGGCCAAAGCGGAGGTATACCGGACCGAAGTAGTTCGCTGCCGCCTCAGTCGCCTTGGCCGTTTCGATATAATCGGCCGGAGCAATCACAGTCATTCCGGGGAGAACGCGCATCGTCGTTATCTCCTCCAATGCCTGGTGCGTCGCCCCATCCGGACCAACTGAGACGCCCCCATGAGCACCACCAATTTTGACGTTGAGGTTGCTGTAACACACCGTTGTGCGGATCTGATCCCAAGCCCGTCCCGCAACGAACGTCCCATACGTGGTAACAAAGGGGATCTTGCCCGTAAGGCTCAGTCCGCCAGCCACGCCCAACATATTTTGCTCGGCGATGCCCATATCAAAGAAACGGTCCGGGAATTCAGCGGCGAACATATAAGTCAAGGTCGATTTTGAGAGGTCAGCATCAAGCACAACTACATTTTTGTTGATTCGTCCCAGCTTCACTAAGGTCTCGGCATAGCCCATACGTGTGGGCTTCATCGGCACCGTCTTCCTATCAGGTATGGTCCTTGGTTGTATCTGTATCATTTCAAACCCTCACTACAGCCTAGATCTTCTAGCGCCTTCACCGCTTCTTCCCTTGTTGGGGCTTTGCCGTGCCAACCGGCCACATTCTCCATGAATGATACACCCTTACCTTTCACTGTATGAGCGAGGATCAGCGACGGCTTGCCTTTCGTCTCACGAGCCTCCTGGAAAGCAGCCAGGATAGCCTCCATATCATGCCCATCTATCTCGATCACATGCCAACGGAAGGCGCGCCATTTATCGACAACCGGCTCTATACCCATAACCTGTTCGACCCAGCCATCGATCTGCAACTTATTGTAATCCAGAATGCCACATAGGTTATCCAGCTTGTAATGCCCAGCAGACATCGCTGCCTCCCAGATAGACCCCTCCTGGGTTTCCCCATCACCCACAATGCAATAGACACGGCAACTCTTACCGTCTAAGCGCAGACCTAAAGCCATGCCCACGGCTGCAGACAACCCCTGCCCTAATGAACCGGTGGATACCTCGACTCCCGGCAGCTTCAATGAATGTGGATGTCCTTGCAGACGGCTATGGAGCTTACGCAGGGTCATCAGCTCTTCGCAGGGAAAATAACCAGAATGGGCCAGCTCCGTGTAGAGCAGTGGGGCGATATGTCCCTTAGAAAAGACGACGCGATCACGATCCTCCCAGAATGGATTTTGGGGATCATGTCGCAGTTCGGAGAAATATAGAGCTGTTGCGAAGTCGGCGGCCGATAGGGAGCCACCGGGATGGCCAGAGCCAGCTTCGGCTAACATTCTGATAATATCACACCTGATCTCCCTTGCTTTCTCTCGTAGCTGTTCCACGCTCAAGCGTTCAGTGCTTACTACCAATGACGCACCTCCTTGATTTTCTACTGACTATAGCGAGCTGGTCACGATTTTCGTGGGTATTTCAGCAGCGTTTGCTATTATAGCCAAATTTCCCAATTCTGCAATAGATTGATAAAGAGGTTATCATAATCTTTCACTTTATATTCCCCTCGAGTTTGGATAAGTCTATTCCTAACTTAGATAACTCCTGATCGCCTTTTTCTGTAATCTCGTATCTTTTTGCAATTCCGTAAACATTGGTTTTCTCTTCTATGGGCCTAAACCATTTTAACTCAATCATCCTTTTAAAAAGTAGGTCTCCCAATTTTCCACCCAGGTGACCATAGCAACTTTTGGCTATCATTGGTTCTGAAAATTTTTTATTCATAAGAATTACACTCCTTAAATCCTTTCAGGCTTCGGGCAATTTCATTTAACGTTCCGAGCATATACGAAGTTTCCGCAAAGCCGAAATTTGGATGAACGAAGTGAGCCGTATATGCTATGTTAGGCGCCCCGAAGGGTGTAGGGTTTTGCCTGGCGGTCTCACTCATTCACCCCTGCAAAAATTAAGAGCTATTCTGAGATTGTGTTCAACTAACTGATGAGTTTCTGGGAATTCTTTTGTAAACACTTTTAGTGCTTCCTCATAATCTTTGATTGCCCTCTTGCAGTTCTCTGCCTTAGCCTCTACCTCAGCAAGCGTGCTGTATGCAATGCCAAGGCGGTGGTCCCCACCACCCCGATGTACCCAAACAGCCTTGTAAATTTCCCGTACCTGAACGGGTCCCTAACGTCTTAGCGAGGCACCTTCAGGTACAGAAGTGGCATTGCGGGCAAAAAGGTCCAGGATACCCATGAGGCGCGGTCGCGGAGGTTCCCAGCGGGCGAGCCTCTCCTCGATCTCAGCCGTCGAGAGATCAACGGTGAGCTCTCCAGAGGGAATATCAATAGAAATGATGTCCCCATCTTCGACAATAGCGATGGGCCCGCCCACCGCCGCTTCGGGGGAAACGTGTCCTATGCACGGACCACGCGTCGAACCAGAGAATCGCCCATCGGTAACCAGTGCTGTAGTCTCGGCCAATCCGGTCCCAACGAGAATCGAGGTGATCATATGCATCTCTCGCATCCCTGGCCCGCCGACTGGCCCCTCATATCTGATGACGATCACGGACCCTGCCTTCACCCTGTCCTCAACAACGGCCTGTACTGCCTCTTCCATTGAGCTGAAGACCAGGGCCGGACCACGATGTTGCCACATTTCAGGCCGCACGGCTGACTTCTTCACTACCGCGCCGGCTGGGGCAAGGTTGCCGCGCAGAATGGCTAAACCGCCGTCAGGTCTAATAGGATTGTCCAGGGGACGAATGACCTCCCGGTCATTCCACTGAGCCTCAGCGGTGATCTGTCCAATCGTCTTCCCACTCACCGTCAGAGCATCAAGATCCAGGATTGAGGCAAGGGATTTCAAAACGGCTGGTATACCTCCCGCATTGTGCAAATCATCAATGGTACGGGGGCTGGACGGATTTATCGAAGCGATATATGGTGTAGTTTTACTTATCTTGTCAAACAGGTCGAGAGGTAAGGCCAGCCCCAATTCCCGGGCGATGGCCGGTAGATGCAAGAGCGAATTGGTCGAGCCCCCAATGCCCATATCCACCTTAATGGCATTGGTGAAGGCAGAGATGGTCATAATATCCGCCGGTCTAATGTTCTGCTGAATCAACTCAACAACTTTCATACCTGCGGCCTCAGCCTCACGCAGCTTCGCTGAGACAACAGCAGGAGTAGTTCCTGATAGAGGAAGTGATAACCCTAAAACCTCGGTCAAACAGGCCATGGTATTGGCTGTGCCGAGCATAGCGCACGTTCCAGGTCCTGGGCAGCCGGACTGTTCTACACAAAACAGCTCTTCATCCCCAATTCTTTTCGCCAGGTACTCACCAGCGAACTCACGGACGTTCGATAGAGCAATCTTACGCCCCTGGTACCATCCCGGAGCCATAGTCCCGGCCGAGACAACGATGCCTGGTATGTTGACCCTGGCCGTGGCCATCAGCATGCCCGGCGTTACCTTGTCACAGCTGGGGATGAGAACGACCCCATCGAAGCGATGAGCCTGCAGCATAATCTCAATGGAGAGGGCAATGATGTCCCTGCTGGGTAGAACATACTTCATCCCCTCATGACCTTGGGCCAGCCCATCGCATACGGCAATGGTGTTGAACTCAAGAGGTGTGCCTCCCCCCCTGAGAACACCACGTTTCACCGCTGTCGCAATTGATTGCAAATGCATGGAGCCAGGGACGACCTCATTCCAGCAATTGGCGATGGCCACCAGGGGCCTTCCAAATGCTTCTCTGGACAAGCCCAGGGCATTGAGCAAGGCCCGATGTCCAATTCGGGCCGGACCGTCAGTTAGCTCTCGACTTCTCAATACGGCGTTTGGCGATTTATTCTGAGACAATGGCGATCATCCTTTCCTTCATTAATTTCGACACCCTCCCAATGTCACGCTCGACCTGAAGGGGATTGGAGATCATACTCCTGTACCCTCCGCTGACGGCGTTCCTCTAATCTGCGGCGGAAGAGCTTCTTACCAACGGTACAGCGATGGAGGCATTTGCCACACCAGGCCACGCCTAACGATTCGTGGGCATGGGTTTGCCAGGGATCGATCCGCTTAGCTGCTTTAAGCACGCTTTCTGGTGTCACAACCGCCGGAGGGTCTACATCAGTGGTGAATCCCATATAGCGTGGTCCACCTTCCCCTCGCAGACCAGCCACTTCACACCAGTGACAGCGCCAGTGGTCAACCTTGGCATATTCAAATACACGCCCCTCTATCTCGCATGAGACGACCGCCTCAGCACTGATCGCCTGCATAGGACACACCTTCGCACAGGCCAAACATTGGGTACACAGCGCTGGCCCAGCGTACATCGGATCCGGGGCTAGAGAGGCATCGGTGATGATAGAAGTGAAGCGCTGTCTGGGACCATACTGGGGAGTTAATACGATTGAAGACCAACCAAACTCACCCAGGCCAGCCGCCACAGCGGCGTGCCTATTGGAGAAATCGGCTCTGTACTGGCGAATGCCGTCATATAGTCCAGCACGTGCTCCCGTTGGATGGACCGGATAAGCCAGATAGCCAAGTTCCTCCAGATAACTGGTAAGGTCTTGTTGGATGAGGGCCAATCTGATGTTAATCATATTGTGCCCAAAGACACGGTATTGACCTATAGAGTAGGCTGGCGGCTTACCCCATCGTTCGATGACGGCGTCGGGGATGTGCTTGGACAGAACGATGACCGATCTGGCATTAGGTAAGTGGTCCGTGGGGTGGCGTCCCTCTGGGGCGTACACAAATCGTTCAACGGGGGCGATTCCAACGAGGTCGGCGCCTTTCTCCAGGGCCATCTCCTTGAGCCGTCCCGTTAGTCTTTCACTGGCCATATGCACGGTCATAATCTCGCCTCCTCAGCACCAATGTCGAGGTTCAACAGCACATTGGTTACGTATTATAGCATCTTCTCGCCTAGCTTGACTTTTCAGGGACTAAGGGGGCAAGCTATAGATAGGAGAATCGCTGACAGGCACAGAAGGCGAGCCCAGGTCGCCTTACCCACGCTGCCGATATATGTATCATCCATCTCTGAAAGGGATAACCAATGAGGGAAAATCAGCCAGGCTCGGGGGGCAGGTCCGGAGAGGATATCAGCTACAGTATGGTTTTCCTCGTTGCCCTCTTACTTGTTATCCTCATACCCACTCTGCTACTTAAGGTGCCGACCTTCACCATTGACCTCGACTACAAAACTATCTTCGGCCTTAAAGCTACCCCAACTAGCAGACCAACCATCACTCCAACCTCACTGCCAATGGCTTTTCTCCCCACGGCCACACCCACAGCAAGCCCTACACCGACGATTAAGCTATATAAAGTAGGCAACACCAGCGGAGAGGGGGTATACCTGCGCCGCACACCCAATCCCCAGGATCGGCTTGTAGCTTGGGCCGATAACACTCTAATGGAAGCAGCCGGTGAGGACGTACAAGTCGGGGAAGTCCTCTGGCGCAAGGTGAAGGATCCCCGCGGTAATATCGGTTACATACCGGCCAGGTACCTGATTCCTGTAACGCCCTAGGAGTTACAAACGGAATCCGCCGCAGAGGCCGCTGAGGAGCTGGCTATGGCTGGCTCTACTTTACCTTTGGCCGAGCGCTTGCTTCAGCTCCTCCACCTCAATCTTCATCCCCTCTAAGCGCACCCGCTGAATAAGCAGACAACAAAAGAGGAAGAGGAAGGCAGCTATCGAGATAAGCAAGGTGAGCGTCATCGCCGGGTCCATAGCGAAACCCTGAGTTGTTATGACCACCGGGCTTATAGCTCTCCACCAACGGGCGGCCATGAAAACGATTGGCACATCGAGGAAGGCCACGATGCCAAAGACGGCGGCAAACCTGGCTCGCTGAGACTCCTCGGCTACCGCTTGCCTGAGCATAAAGTAGGCGATATAAAGAAACCAGAGGATCAAGAACGTCGTTAAGCGTGGGTCCCAGGTCCACCAGGCACCCCAGATGGGCTTGGCCCAAAGCGATCCCGTTACCAGACCAATAGCGGCGAAGACGATCCCGATCTCAGCGGAAGCGATACTCAAGACATCCCACTCGAGATCCCGGCTGAGAAGGTAGCCGATCCCAGCGACGAAGACCACAAAAAAGGCGACGAAGGAGACGCTGACCGTCGCCAGATGGAAGTAGAATATCTTTTGAACGATGCCCATCACCCGTTCAGGAGGAGCATAAATAAAGACTGCGTAGAGGGCCACGACCATCGTCACACAGGTCAACCAGGCCAATAATGTTCTCAGTCGCTCCCCTTTGTTCTCGTTTACATCTTTAAGGAAAGACACGACACTACTCCCCAGCATACCACGGACAAACTATCCTCTCCAAGATGCCCACCAGGAAGAAGAGGATGATACCCATCATAGAGAGTATAGCCATCGCCCCGAAGGCCAAACCAGTATTCACATGGGAACTGGCTATCAGAATCAGGTATCCCAGCCCCCGGTCAGAACCGACGAACTCCCCAATCACTGCGCCCACGACCGAGAGGGTGATGGCCACTTTCAAACCGCTAAAGAAGAAGGGCAACGAAGAGGGAAAGCGAATCTTACGAAAGATTTGCCATTGATTAGCCGACAGTGAGCGAATCAAGTCGAGTAAATCCGGTTCAACAGCATTGAGTCCGGTGGCCGTATCGACGACGATAGGGAAAAAGGAGACTAAGAAGGCCACCAGGATCTTCGGGGCTTCGCCGTAACCGATCCAGATAAGCAAGAGTGGTGCAATGGCTACTTTTGGAATCGACTGCGCAATCAACAGGATCGGATAAATCGAATTTTGGAGAAAAGGAGAGTAGGCAATCATAACCGCCAGGGGCACAGCGATGACAATAGCCAGGAAGAAGCCGGCCAGAGTCTCATAAAAGGTTATCCATGTATGCATCGGTAGCTCACTGCTCCATTGCAGTGTCTTCTCCACTACCAGGGACGGTGCCGGAAGTAGCCAGACGGGGATCTTAAAGGAGATTGTACACAGTTGCCAGATGACAATAAGGGCTAAGATCGTTGTGAGTGGCACCGCGTATTGGCCAAATTTCTCCTTAAGCACGCCCATCTCTACGCTCCCTTCTGCAAGCATAGATTACCTCTCTGACAGTAGTAGCGTAATCCTTGAACTGGTCGGTGTACTCCATTTCCATTGTGCGCGGCCGAGGCAGTTTGATCTCCAAAATCTTAGCTATACGACCCGGCCTGGGAGTCATGGCCACAACCCTATCCGCTAGAAGTATCGCCTCTGGGATGCTGTGAGTGACGAACACCACCGTCTTGCGCTTCTCTTCCCAAATACGGAGCAGTTCTAGACTGAGTTCTTCGCGCGTCATAGCATCTAAGGCCCCGAACGGCTCATCCATCAAGAGAACCTTCGGATCATAAATGAGGGCGCGCGAGATGGCTGCCCTTTGTTGCATTCCACCCGATAGTTCCCGAGGACCCTTGCTTTCGAATCCACTTAGCCCCACCAGATCCAACAACTCCCTGGCCAGGCCCACATGCTCCTTGGTCGATAGGTTGAGGATCTCAATCGGTAGCATAACATTGTCTAAAATATTTCGCCAAGGAAGAAGGACGGGATGTTGAAAGACAAGCCCCACATCTTTACGCGGGCGATCAACGATGGTATCACCAATATAGATTTTGCCCGCGGTTGGTAGTATCAGCCCAGCGATTATCTTGAGTAATGTGCTCTTGCCACAACCACTCGGCCCAACCAGGGTGACAAACTCATTCTCGGTGACTTCTAGGCCGATCCCTTCCAGGGCCGGGACCTTTTCACCGCTTCGGGTCTGATAAACTTTATCCACGTTATCAATGCGAATCAGGGCCATTCGTCCCCTCCAGGACTGACGAGCCTTGTTACAAGAATCAGCGAACCTGCCCTAGAAAACAGGAGCACCCGTTGGGATGGGCTTAGCCGGGGTTGGTATGGGCGCACAACCAGCGACCGTGAGCCGCACTCCGGCCAAAGCATAGGCTCCAAGCTCCCGAGAATCTCTCCAATCTCAGATTAGATCGACACTAAAGAGCCAGCCGTATCTCTGCCACAGCCCCGATACTTAGCCAATAATCGCTGCGCCGTATTCTACATAGGATATAGAGCCCTTGTCAAACGCCTTGGGGAGAGCGTTGTCTTTTGTTAGGATACATAGGTAACAGACGAGGATAGAGGGGGTAGTAGAAATAGTAGCCAGGCGGATTGTGGATAACCTCGGGGATTAATTTGGCTATTTGCTTTTAGCCAAAAACGGGAAGGTTAAGAGAAGCCATTGTACAGACGATGAGGAACTATATCATTCCTCACGTTTCACAACATCCTTAGAACGTTGAGAGGGAGCAAAGCGCTATCTAGAGTACTACAACAATCGACGGCCCCATGCTGCACTGGGCTATAAAAAATCCTCTGGAAAAACTACGGAGTTTTCCCCAATACCAGGGTGTTACCTATGTTATTACCATCGCCCCTAGTCGAAAATGTCGGACAGTGCCAATCTCGAGCCAGGAAAGTCAGTCCCGAGCGTGTGCTTTGATTGACTAACCAATACGTGAATGACTAATGAGCCATTGCACCTCTGATTGCTTCTCTCTCGTTGCCCCTAGCCCTTGAATAGGGTGTAGCTTATCAGTATGAATATGCCCAAAAGCACAACGCCCAGAGCTAGGCTCCACGCTATCAACTTCTTTTCCACATCCAAAAGAGGCTCATAGGGTATTTTCTCTAATTCCTCTGCGACACTAGCCGTCGATGGAATGGCCTTTTTCATTGCAACTCTCCCCACTAAACGATTTCGCACGAAGTTGTCGATGTTGACTTGACTCAGCAACTCAATGTTCGCCTTGAAAGCCCCAGCTCAAGCAAGCGGAGGCTTGATGCCGTGGAAGAATATCCACGAGATAGCCAATCCAATCCAGATGATGAAACCAAACAGGGATATCACATACACGAGTGCCAGCCTTCCTATCCCTTCCTCCCAGAGCTTCTTGAAGTTGGACATAAGGCCTATTGTGAAGAAGGTCATGACGAAGAAAAGCACCCTGAAAGTATTGCTCTCGGCGGTGGCAACCTTCGCCTTGTCGAGCAAGGCAGGCGAAGAAACAGCCAGTATGAGCAATACCAAGAATGTCACGAAATAACCAATCACAAACTTGGGGAATCTCTCCCAGATCTCGCCCACCGCAACCTTCTCTCCTTGCTTCTTGTCGATGACGTTGACCCAAATAAGAGCAAGCACGAAGGCCCAAATACCGATGAACACATCAATGAATATCTTTGTAGTGGTACTGGCCATCAGTATCCATCCCTCTTTGTAGGCGATGCCTTGGGCCACGAGCGCCTTTGCTCTGATAAGAGAATCGGTGATTGCGCCGCTTGCCACGGCTGCGCCATCAGTCTTGACGGCCAAACCCATCCATGCCCCTGCTACCATAGGTTCATGAAGAAGGAACGCTTGTGCTACAAAGGGCAGGACCAGCAACTCAATCACTGCAAAAATGACCACGAGGGAAGACACCATGATAGGTACAACTGGTCTTGCTCTTATCGCGCTACCTACAGCTATGGCTGCCGCGACGCCACAGATAGATATGCCGGCGGCCAGAGGCGCTGCCCATTCACGGCTAAACTTAAAGAACTTTCTGGAGACGAGATACACGAGCGCCCAGTAAATTAGATAAGCCTCAACGATGGCAGCAATCCCGCGAAACATAACCACTGTTGCCAGACCAAGGGCCCCTGCTGCCGATACACCTAGGGACGCCCCCAGGATAACGATGGCTGTCCTGATATACCATTCTGGCTTCGTCGCCTCCTTCAGGTAGGTCGCGAAACTGGGGAAAAAGTTTCCTATGATGAGCCCTGCCAGTAAGGCTACAATGAATCCTACTTCTCCAGTTAGCCCCAGGGACCAAGGAATGCCAAATGCTTTCAGTTTATCCGGCGTCACCGCAATATACGCATAGTTGCCTATTAGCCAGCAGACATAGCTTATCCAGAACACTATGCTGAAACTGACGGCAAACCTCCTGATATTGAGCTGTAGGGAAACAGCACCAATACTCATTAATACCAGCAGGAAAAGATAGGTCAAAGCTATCGAAAGCATTCCTGACAGGCCAATGTAGCCCTTCGATACTGGCGTCACGGCCTTAGAGATATCGAGCCAGACGTTTGTCTGTGCCGCCCATCCAAGCAGATCTGCTCCAGCAAATACTGCAAGCGAGAGGATAAATATGAACAGTCCAATCCATACCGCCCACCAATCATCGTTCTTAAACAGGCCTTTCATCCGTACCTCCTTACTTACTTACTTATCAAGTTCATAACGCAAAGCCACCAGGTGCCACAATGTGACTACACCGCTTCTCCTATCCCACTCCTGAGACCCTGCCGACTGAGCGAACTCGGTGCCTGTGCTACATACCTCTGCATTTTTTAACGTGCCTACTCAAACCAAAACCTCGTCCTGTAGCCGTACGCTCAATTAACATTCTCTATGAATACTGACTTCTCTCCCTCCTTCCGCTCCCCCTGCCAGGTAGCGCCGTTATACTTAACTAAGTTAATCGATTATATAAACTATATTTGGGACGATTATACACCGAGCGAGCTGACTTGTCAAGCTAGTCCGAGGGGTATGGACACTAATCGAGGGGTATAATCCATCGCATAGGCGGTTGGGCAGGAGGCGGTGCAGGTGCCGCATTGGATGCAGGTGAGCAGATTCTCTCGATCCGGCGTAACCGTTTCGGTGAAGTGGTGATCGAGCATCTCCTTCTCTAGCTCAAAGGTTTGTCGATTCATCGCCAAACTCCGTCGGCGTCTCTCCCCCTATCATCGAATCTTGCTGTCTGGGGACACACCACCCTTTTTCCTCAGTTACAAGATAGCATGCGAAAGTAACATTTAGGGTTAAGAAAGGTTAAGAATTGGTAACAAATTTCGCTCAGCCCTGCGCGCTTTTTTGTCCCCTCCTGCGGAAGGAGGACACAGCCGAGAGACCCCCACTAAAAGGGGCCGCGCCCCCTGGAACCCCCGTTGTTAACGGTCTCTCACCCTCGTTGGGCCAAAGGGCTGGGGATTTGCTATAATAGCGAAGGCTTACACAAGACAAACAACGTGCACTGAAGAGACAACGAGGAGGCATCCATGAAGGGGTATCAGACCGAACAGTTACGAAACGTAGGCTTATTTTCACACGGCGGAGCGGGTAAGACCTCGCTCTCAGAAGCTATGCTCTTCAATGCCGGCGCGGTTAATCGGTTGGGCAGGGTTGAAGAGGGAACAACTGTATCTGATTACGATCCTGATGAGATTAAGCGCAGGATCTCAGTTCAAATCTCGCTCTTACCATATGAATGGCGAGGAATAAAGGTCAACCTGATTGATACACCAGGCTACGCCGACTTCATTGGTGAGGTGAAAGAGGCCGCCCGCATCGTTGATTCCGCCGTCATCCTGCTCGATGCCGTAGCCGGCATCGAGGTGGGCACAGAGCTCGTCTGGGGATACTGCGATGAACAGGGCCTGCACCGCCTGGTATTCGTAAACAAGATCGATCGGGAGAATGCCAACTTCCAACGGGTGGTCGATCAACTCCGGGCAAGGTATGGTCCAAGACTTGTGCCAGTAGAGCTGCCTATCGGATCAGAGGATAATTTTCAAGGCGTAGTCGATTTGGTTAAAATGCAGGCTTATATAGGACCCAAGGCAGAAGAGAGCAGCTTGCCCACAGATCTACGAGAGCTGGCCGCTCAATACCGCGAGAAACTGGTCGAAGCAGTAGCCGAGATGGATGACGCATTGATCGCCAAGTATCTGGAGGGAGAGGAGCTGACTGAGGAGGAGATCAGAAACGCTCTGCGATTAGGAACATTGACCAATAAGCTCGTGCCTGTCTTATGCGGCTCAGCCTTGACTAATAAGGGCATTCAACCGCTCATGAATGCCATCGCTGACTACCTGCCATCCCCCACTGATAGGGGAGAAGTCAAAGTAACCAACCTCCTGACTAACGAAACGGAACCCCTTCCACCGCTTGATCGCTCGCCCCTTGCCGTCCTCGTTTTCAAAACAACGGCTGATCCATACGTGGGTAAGCTCACCTATCTGCGTGTCTACAGCGGCCTCCTTCACAGCGATTCCCACGTATGGAACGCGAACAAGGCTCGGGAGGAACGCATCGGCCAACTCTTCATCCTGCGGGGTAAGTCCCAGGAGCCTGTCGTCCAGCTGGGAGCAGGAGAGATCGGAGCCGTAGCCAAGCTCCAGGAGACGAGCACAAACGATACCCTCTGTAGCAAAGACAGACCGCTCCAGCTGCCTCCCATCGTCTTTCCCCAACCCGTCTACGCCGCAGCTGTGGAACCGAAAACCAAGGCTGACTTAGACAAACTAGGCACCTCCCTGAGCCGCCTGGCCGAAGAAGATCCAACTATCCGTGTCTATAAAGAACCTGATACGAATGAAACGATCATTTCGGGCATGGGCGAATCACATGTAGAAATCGCCGCGGAAAAGATGCGCCGCAAACTCGGGGTGGAGGTTACCCTTAGCACGCCGAAGGTCCCTTACAAGGAAACGATCCAAACAGCCACTAGAGCGGAGTGGAAACACAAGAAGCAGACCGGGGGACACGGTCAATACGGACACGTATTTTTGGAGATTGAACCCCTACCCCGTGGCAGCGGTTTCGAGTTCACCGAGCGAGTAGTGGGGGGAGTGGTACCAAAACAGTACATCCCAGGCGTAGAGAAGGGGGTCTGCGAGGCCATAACAGAGGGGATCCTCGCCGGCTACCCGGTCGTAGATATCAAGGTCACCCTCTATGATGGCTCTTACCACCCGGTAGATTCATCAGAAATATCCTTCAAGATCGCCGCAGCGCAGGCCTTCAAAAAGGGGTTGGGACAAGCTAGCCCAACTCTGCTGGAGCCAATTATGAACGTGACCATCGTCATCCCTGAGCAATACACCGGCGATGTGATGAGCGACCTGAACAGCAAACGAGCCAGGGTACTAGGTATGGAACCGCAGGGTAGCCTGACCTTGATTCGCGCCCAGGCCCCGCTTGCGGAGATGCAGCGCTATGCCACCATTCTACGTTCGATCACCCAAGGCAGAGGGACATACAGCATGGATTTTTCCCACTACGAAGAGGTGCCAGTGCATATTGCCCCAATAATAATCAATGAGGCAAAGAACAGGCAGAAGGAGTAAAAGGTTCGCTCCGCACTACCACGTACTAATTGACCACTACCGAGGTAAGCCACGATTGACCAAACATTAGTCCTTAAAAGCCAGTCTGACGAAACGACGCTTGCCGACACGCAGTATGGCGCCATTCTCGATGACCACGAGCTGCCCTTCCTCCATTATCAGCCGTCCGTCCAGCCGTACCCCACCCTGAACAATCATTCTTTTGGCTTCACTGCGACTCTTCACCAGTCCAGTCTCCAGCATAACAGTGGTGATAGGGACGGCATCCACCCCATACCTGGCCCGATCCAGGTACAACGTAGGCATTTCGCTGGGCAACTGCCGTTGCTGGAAGACACGTTTGAACTCCTCCTCCGCCTCCAGGGCCGCCTCATAACTATGAAATTGGCTGACGATCTCACGAGCTAGCCTCATCTTAATATCCCGGGGATTAACCTTATCCTTAAGCAGAGCCTCCTTCATTTCGGCAAGCTCTTCATCAGGAACATCAGTCACCCACTCAAAGTAGTCCATCATCACGTGATCGGGCAAAGACATCACCTTGCCGTACATCTGATCAGCTGGTTCAGTGATGCCGATATAGTTGCCCCGGCTTTGACTCATAGCGTTCACGCCATCGGTGCCAACCAGGAGTGGAACAAGGACGACCTGCTGTGGCTCTTGTCCGACCAGTCGTTGTAACTCGCGTCCGGCCAGGATATTAAATTTTTGATCAATTCCCCCAAACTCCACCTCAGCGCGGATGGCTACCGAGTCGTAAGCCTGTAACAACGGGTAGAGCAGCTCGGTAATAGCGATGGGGCTGCCAGCCGCATAGCGTTTGGCGAAGTCTTCTCGCACCAACATCTGAGCCACGGTAAATTTACTGGTCAGTTTGATTACATCGGCCAAACCGAACTTATCATACCACTCACTTTGCCAGCGCACCTCAGTACGCTGGCAATCAACGATCTTAAAGAATTGCTGTAGATACGCCTGGGCGTTAGCCCGTACCTCTTCAGCAGAAAGCATACGCCGTGTCGCCGATTGCCCACTCGGATCACCGATCTGGGCTGTCCAGTCTCCCACAATAAGGATCACCTGATGCCCCAGATTTTGAAATTGGCGCAGCTTGCGTAGACCAACGGCGTGGCCAAGATGAATATCGGGACGTGTAGGATCAAATCCCTGCTTCAAGCGTAACGGCTGCCCTGAACTTATCTTCCTCGACAGTTCTTCCTTCACGATCGTTTCAGCGACGCCACGCGTCAACAGTCTTTCTAGGTCCATCTTGTACTTTGCGTCTCCCTCCGGCCCAGTAAACCTCGCGCCCTGGCCACATCGAACTGAATCTGACCGGCCAGTAAATCGGCATTGGCAAAACGAATCTCATCACGCAATCGTTCAATGAATTCCACTTTCAAGGTTTGGCCATAGATGTCACCAGAGAAATCAAGCAGATGTACTTCGACTGTTCGGTCACGCTCACCGAAGGTTGGCCTCGTGCCGATGTTCACCACGGCCGCATACTGCTGCTCATTCAACAGAGTGCGAGCAGCATAGACTCCCTCAGCTGGTATCAGGCGATCGCCACTCACAGAGAGGTTGGCCGTGGCGTAGCCTATTGTTTGACCTCGCTTCATACCGACGCCCACCTGGCCAATGATACTTGGCGGGCGGCCAAGCAGTTTAGCCGCACCGACAACATCGCCGGAGGCCACCAACTGGCGAATCTGGGTGCTGCTCACTACCTCCCCCTTAACCAGTAACGGTGGTACGGTGCAAACGGTGAAGCCAGCCCTTGATCCTATACGACTCAGGGCCGCAACCGTCCCCCGCCGCTTATAGCCGAGGGCAAAGTCCGGCCCTACCCATAACTCCACCATATGAATGTGCTGACACACTAAGCGGACAAAGCGTTGAGCCGACATTTTAGCTACTTCTTTATCGAAACGTAAAACGGCGACGATGTCGATCCCTTGTTCTTTGATAAGGGTGATCCTTTCTTCCAGGCTGGTCAGATAGCCCTGGTGCGTTTCGGGCATGAGGACGATTTGAGGATGAGGATCAAAGGTGATCACAGCTGAGGAACAATCTAACTTCCTTGCCCGGCTAACCACCTGCCCAAGTAAATATTGGTGACCGAGATGCACGCCATCCATGACCCCAATGGTCACCACCGCCTTGTCATTCGAACTCATCCCCAATAAATCAAGCACCCATCCTACCTCGTTATACAAACACCTTCTGCGATAGCCAATGTTGCCCACGCGGATCAAATTCTAAGACAGCGATCATCTCACCGGAAGCGGTGTAAGCCCGGCAGGGTCCGATCTCATCATAGGAATGCCCTTTGCTGGGACCTGATTTCGGCCCCCAGGGCCGACCGTTCTTAACAACCCTCTCGCTTTCCGCACTGAGGATAACAGCATCGTGATCCAAAAGCCCTTCATCAAGGGGATAGATAAGACTAGACCAGTATTCCTGCAAAAACGCATCCTCCAAATCAGCTAAAGGGATAGAGTCATCAATAGTGAAATGTCCCACTGCCAAACGCGAGAGATGGCTGAGATGCGCCCCACAACCTAAGCGTTCCCCGATCTCCTGGGCGATGGAGCGCACATAGGTGCCTTTGCTGCACTCTAATGCAATCCGTAACAACGGACGTTGCCAATTGATTAGTCTAATTGCATAGATCTCCACTTCTCGAGGTTCACGCTCAACCTCTTTCCCGGCTCGGGCCAATTTGTATAGCGGCACACCGCCTCTCTTTATGGCCGAATACATCGGCGGGACTTGGCACCGCTTTCCCACCAAAGAACGAAGCACCTTCTCTACCTCATCCTGGCCAACCTCAACTTCACATACCGCAACTACCCGCCCCAGCGCATCAAAAGTATCGGTGCTGACGCCCAGGTAGATTTCTGCACAGTAAATCTTCCTTGCCCTGGCTAGATACTCGACAACCCGCGTCGCCTTACCCAGGCAAATAAGTAGCACCCCCTCCGCCAGCGGATCGAGTGTGCCGGCATGGCCAACACGTCGTTGTCCAGAAAAACGACGGACCGCCGCCACAGCATCAAAAGAGGTCAGCCCCGCGGGCTTATTAATGTTGAAGATGCCATCCATTTATCTAGCCACGAGATAACAGGCCGTCAACATAGGCGATAACGGATTGCTGTATCTCTATCAAACGGCCGTGCTGCGAGAAGCCGGCCGCTCTCTTGTGTCCACCCCCATTGAAGTGGGCCGCAACTTCGGACACATCAAGATCATCAGAGGAGCGCAGGCTAACCCTCACCGTACCAGATTCTGTTTCCCGAAAGAGGATGGCCACGGAGCTGTTCTCCACCGCAGCCAACAAATCTACCAGACCCTCGATTTGATCGGAGGTCGCCCCGGATTTCCGCATGGCCCCAAGCGGCACGCTGGCCCAGACAATCTTCCCCTGCCACTGCACTTTATTAAGAACAATCCCCCAGAGATGGAGTGTTGATAAAGGAAACGTCTTATAAACCTGCTTTACGATCCAAGATAGCGACGCACCCGTCTCCATCAGTATGATGGCCACTTTGAGCGTCGTCACACTTGTATTGGGAGTGCGAAAGCACTGCGTATCCGTGACTACAGCGGTCAGCAGACAGGTGGCTATCGGCAGATCTATAGCTACATTCAAATCATGGAAGAGGAGGAACGCTTGCTCTGCCAGGGCTGCGGCATTGGGATCAACAAGGTTGACTGTGCCAAAAAAGCCATTGGTCACGTGATGATCTATATTTAGAATGGGCACCGCCTGAAAGAGTCCCTGATTCTCCGTGTAGACCGCCCCTAGGCGAGTGAGCTCTCCCACCTCTAAGGTGATGATTAGATCGGTTAGCGGCAGCTTCCGCGCTAGCGAAGAGACCTTCTCTATATCGGGAAGAAACTTAAGTGCCTGGGGAATAGGATCAGGAGAGATGAGAAGGCATTGTTTATTCAGCTTGGCCAGAGCAAAACCGAAGGCAAGCATCGTCCCGATGGCATCGCCATCAGGTGATACGTGGCAAACAACAGTGATATGATTCGAGTCACGAATGAGTTCACCGGCGTTCACTTCTTCTTACTCAACGGCGCTTTATTCTCCACGTCCTGGCCAATCTCGCGCAATAGCCTTAAGATACGATCGCCACGTTCAAGAGACTCATCAAGGTGCAGACTCAGCTCCGGTATACGGCGTAGAGATAAACGTTCCCCCAGTTCTCGGCGAAAGAAGCCGGTAGCCCTCTGTAGGGTGCTAAAGGATAACTGACGTTCCTCCTCTGTGCCCATTATACTGATATAAACCTTGGCATGGCGCAGATCGGGGGCCGTCTGTACCTCTGTAACACTGATCATGCCGATTAGACGCGGATCCTTCATCTGCCGGTTGATCATCTCGCTGAGTTCTACTCGGATTAGTTCGTTGACTCGTTCCACACGTCGCGATGTCATCTCTGCCTACCGTACAAACAGAAACTAGTTTGTTCTTTCTCTTCTAAAACTTTCAATGATATCGCCCACCTGCAGGTCGTTGAAGCCTTCTATGCTAATCCCACACTCAAAGCCAGATTGTACCTCTTTCACATCATCCTTGAAACGACGAAGTCCACCAATCCTTCCCTCGCAGACTACGGAGCCATCACGTAAGACACGGCATTGGGCCGTTCGACTTACCTGCCCATCAGTGACCATACAGCCACCCACAATTTGACCCTTGCCTATCCGGAAGAGCTGCCGTACCTCAGCATGCCCCTCGATAACCTGAGTATAGGTCGGCTCCAATAGCCCAGCCAAAGCCTTACCCACATCGTCGATCACGTTATAAATGATGTCGTAGAAGCGAATATCAACACCCGTCGCCTCCGCCGCCCGTTTAGCCCCCGGCTCTGGACGAGTATTAAAACCGATGATAATCGCCTTCGAGGCTTGAGCCAACAACACGTCGGACTCGGTGATGCTCCCTGCCCCTTGGTGAATAATGTTCACCTTAACTTTATCGGTAGAAAGTCCTTCCAGCGACGTCTTGATTGGCTCGATGGAGCCCTGCACATCAGTCTTGAGTATTATGTTGAGCTCTTTTATGCGCCCAGACTGGATTTGAGCGAACAAATCATCCAGGCTCACCAGGTGGGCCGGGGTGGTGGTCACCGCTTCTTTCTGCTGGGCTCGTTCGGCAGCTATCGCTCGGGCGGTCTTTTCATCGTGCACCACCTCGAGCGTATCACCAGCCTGAGGGATACCAGTTAAACCAAGGATCTCCACAGGAGTAGCCGATTCCGCCTTCTTCACCCGCTTACCTTTATCGTTGAACATGGCCCGCACCTTACCGTAGATGGAGCCGATTAGCACATTATCACCAATCTTCAACGTCCCATCTTGAATCAACACCGTCGCTACTGCTCCGCGTGTTCTATCCAGCCTCGCTTCTATCACGACACCCCTGGCCGCTCTATCTGGATTGGCCTTCAATTCGGCCATCTCGGCGACCAACAGGACCATCTCCAACAGATGCTCTATGCCCATCTTCTTCTTAGCCGAAACGGGGACACAGACAGCATCCCCACCCCATTCCTCGATCAGCAGTCCAGCATCGGCCAACTGCTGTTTGACCCGCTGGGGATTAGCTTCAGGCTTGTCAATCTTGTTTAAGGCCACTATGATTGGCACCTTCGCCGCCCGAGCGTGGTCTATGGCCTCCAATGTCTGGGGCATAACACCATCGTCGGCCGCTACTACGAGCACAGCTAGGTCAGTGACCTGTGCTCCTCGGGCTCGCATTGCTGTGAAGGCTTCGTGTCCGGGCGTATCCAGGAAGGTTATCTTCTTCCCATGAACTTCAACCTGGTAGGCACCGATATGTTGGGTGATACCGCCAACCTCCCTGGCCGTCACCTCTGTTTCCCGAATGGCGTCAAGGAGACTCGTTTTACCGTGGTCAACATGGCCCATAATCGTTACTACCGCTGGGCGAGGCTGTAAAAGGGCTCTCTCCTCGAGCTCCCCCCTTGTTACCGGCGCCAATCCCCGACTGACGATTTCCTCCTCAGCCTGTACTACAACCGCCTCACGTGTCTCAAACCCCAAACCCTGAGCAACGATGGCCGCGGTATCATAGTCTATGACTTGATTAATGCTGGTAATAACACCATTACTCAATAGCTCCTTGATTACCTGTGACGGGGTGACCTCCAGCAATTCGGCCAACTCTTTCACCGTTAGGCTGGCCGGCAATTCGACAACACCGTGTTCAGCCTTTGGGGAAACAGAAGAAACAACAGCAGGCAGTGGCTCAACCCTTTTCTGGCCTCCTCCTTTTGTGTGGTGTCGAGGTGGTCTTGGCCGCATTCCACCGCCTGTACGCATTCGTGTCCTCATCCTATCCCCCCTTCTAGACCACCAGACAATGGCTCTTCCTCTGGCAGAGTGCTCACAAACTGCTCAAGCTGCGCCCTATCCTCCGGGTTGATCTTGGTTTGTAAGACGTACTCCAGGCTCCTTTTTTTCCATGATAGTTCCCAACAGGACCTCGCTCGACAAAGATAAGCACCCCGCCCGGACCTCTTACCCGTCGGATCCACTTCAATACGACCAGTGGGTGTACGGACGACCCGTACCAGCTCGCGTTTCGGCCTGACTTGCTGACAAGCAACACAGGTTCGCTGAGGTATATGCTTCGGACGTGATCCCTTCGGTCTTTTCACAGCTTTAAGGGGCAGGGACATACCCTTCACCCATCCCCCTCTCCTATCTCGACTGGCGCAACCGGCAGTTCGTCTACACTCGTCTCACCCTTTTCCGACTTGCCGGCGAGTTGGTCTGGGGAGGCCGACTTGATATCAATCCTCCAACCAGTCAGCCTGGCCGCCAGCCTGGCGTTCTGACCCTCTTTGCCAATAGCCAGTGAAAGTTGACGGTCCGGCACGATTACTGTGGCCGTCTTATCAGCCTCATTGATATCCACTGATATCACCTGCGCCGGACTGAGCGCATTAGCCACAAATGTACTGGGGTTCTCATGCCATTGCACTACATCTATCTTTTCGCCATTCAGCTCACTGACGATGTTTTGAATTCTTACCCCGCGTGGTCCGACGCAGGAACCGATTGGATCGATCCCCTCTTGACGAGCCACGACGGCCACCTTAGAACGAGCCCCAGGTTCACGCGCAATCGACTTAATTTCGACGACGCCGTTATAAACCTCAGGCACCTCCAACTCAAACAGGCGCTTCAGTAGGCCACGATGACTGCGGGAGACCACCAGTTGAGGTCCCTTATTTGAGCGCTGTACCTCAACGATAAGCACCTTCAGCCGTTGCCCAATGCGGTGAGTTTCCATAGACACCTGCTCAGTTACGGGCAAAACTGCCTCTATCTTGCCCAAATCGATGACCACCGTTTTGCCCTCTATACGGCTGACCACACCGGTGATGATATCGCCTTCACGGTCAGCATACTCCTCGTAGATCATCTCGCGTTCGGCTTCTCGAAGCCGCTGGAGAATCACTTGCTTGGCCGTTTGTGCCGCGATGCGTCCAAAGTTCTGTGGCGTGCTCTCTACAGCGATGATATCCCCAATCCCGACATCTTCCTTTAGATTCCGGGCCTCAGTGAGATGTATTTCGGAACGGTCATCTTTGACCTCCTCCACTACGCGCTTGTGCCTGTAAACCATTACCATGCCCGATTGGGGATCAACTTTAACTTCGACTCCCTGGTTGCCTCCACTACCAAAGTTGCGCTTGTAAGCCGAGACCAAGGCGGCCTCAAGGGCACGCAGCACTATATCCTTTGACAAGCCCTTCTCGCTGCACACCTGATTGATGGCGGCGATAAAGTCGCTTTTCATCGCTGTCCAGGACCTCCAGTTCTAGTCAAATGCCAAGAATGGGGCCGAGCCCAAAGCAACTTGACGTCTGACAACAAGAAAAGTGGGTCTTACCCACTTTTCTGCGAACCAAATCACTAAATCATTTAAAGTATAACACCTTTCCAGTAGCAAAGCAACCGCCTCGGCGCGTTGATTGCGTTCAGATGCCTCCGTGACAGTTAGAGGATGTTGATAAGTAGTAGTGGGGAGGGGGTATGGGGGAGGGGTATCCACATGTGGATAACTTCTTGCCCCAGG